>JAFTPX010000058.1 GCA_017463065.1 Clostridia bacterium | reverse complement strand
TTGATTGCTGTTGCGACGAGTGCGACTACTATTTATCTTGTTTTCCCGAATTTAATCCAAAAGGCAAATAACAAAATATTGCTATGGGTAGCTGTCCAAAGGGCAATTCTAAAACTTAATACATACCGACAGGAAAAGGACGAGGAGCTTTAACAACTCTTCGTCCTTTTGCTGTCGGTAGGAAACGTATTATATTGAACGATAAAAACTGTCCTTTAGAGTACCGCACCATTCAGGAAGTTCTTTTTTGGAGCTTTGGAACCTTTCTTTCAAGAAAGGTTCCAAAATCGCATCCCTCGCGTCTCCGCGTTCTTATGCGTTTGCGTTCTTATAAGCCTCTACGATCTTTGCGGCAATATTGGCGGGAACGGTATCGTAGCCTGTTACCTCATAATCGAAGCTGCCTCTACCTTGGGTCATTGCGCGGAGAGCAATGGGATATTCCGTCAGCTCTGCCTTGGGAGCAAGAGCGTGAACGGTAGTATAGCCCTTCTTGCTTGCGGGATCCATACCCATCACGGCACCGCGGCGCTTGTTGAGATCACCCATCACGTCGCCCACCAGAGCATCGGGAACGGTAATGTCCAAGTTACCAACGGGCTCGAGAAGCACGGGAGCGGCAAGCTCCAAGCACTTCTTGTACGCAATACTTGCGGCAGTCTTGAAGGAAATTTCATCCGAGTCTACGTCATGGTAAGAGCCGTCGTACAGATCAGCCGCCAGACCAACCATCGGAAAGCCCGCGACACCCTTGACCATGGCATCCTGCAATCCCTTTTCAACCGCGGGATAGAAATTCTTCGGAACGGTTCCGCCCACAACCGATACGGTAAAGGTCAAACCGTCCTCCTCCCCGGGCGCGAAACGGATCTTTACGTGACCGTACTGACCCGAGCCGCCGTTCTGCTTCTTGTGCTTGCCTTCCACGTCCACGCGCTTAGTGATCTTTTCACGGTAAGCAACCTTGGGCGCTTCAAACTTGACGCTTACACCGAAACGGTTTTTCAGCTTAGCCGCAAGAACCGCCAGATGCATGTCTCCAAGGCCCGATACCAGCATCTGCTTGGTCTCGGCATTGTTCTCATAAATCAGCGTCAGATCCTCCTCCAGCATCTTGGCGATACTCTGGGAGATCTTGCTCTCGTCCTTGGCGGTTTCGGGAAGAATCGCCTTGGTGTAGTAAGCGGTCGGATAGGTAATGGGCGCATAGCAAAGAGACTTGTTCCACGTCAGCGTGTCGTTGGTGTTGGTGCCCGTCAACTTAGCAACCATACCGATATCACCGCAGCACAGCTCGTCAACCTCAACCTGCTTCTTGCCGTTTACCACGTAAATGTGCGCCAGCTTTTCACTGTCACCCGTGGTGTTATTCTGCATCAGCAGATCCCGCTTGACCGTACCGTTCATGACCTTGAAGAAGGACATCTTTCCAACAAAGGGATCGGCAACGGTCTTGAATACGAACAGAGAAGGCTCGCCCTCGGGCGTGATCTCCGTCTCTTCACCGTCAGCGAGAAGCTCGTTCTTCTTTGCGGTATGACGGGGGAAGGATTCGGTGATCTTGTCGAGCATCGTCCATACGCCCCACAGCTTGGTCGCCGCGCCGCAGAATACGGGCACGATGTCACCGTGAATGATACCCTCGTGAACGGCGTTGATCGCCTCCATATGAGTGATCTCCTCGCCCTCGAAGTATTTCATCATCAGATCCTCATTGGTGCTCGCTACCGCTTCCATCAGCATGTCGCGGTACTTCTCCACCGCCTCCATGGATTCCTCGGGAATGATCTCCACGCTATGACGTCCGTTGGCGTCAAATACGTGCGCGCTCTGATCGATCAGATCGATACAGCCCGTCACCTCTCCGTTCTTGACCATGGGAATGGTCAAGGGACAAATATGCTTACCAAAGGTCTCGTGAAGCGAGTCCAGCACTCTCGCGAAACGAGAGTCGTTATCGTCAAACTTGTTGATAAAGAACGCGCGAGGCAACCCGGCGGCATCCGCATAGCTCCAAGCCAGCTCCGTACCGATCTCGATCCCAGCCTTACCGTCTACTACGATTACCGCGCTGTCGGCAACGCGAAGCGCCTGTGCCGTCTCGCCAACGAAATCCAGATAGCCGGGGGTATCCAATATGTTGATCTTCACATCCTTCCACATCATGTTCATCACCGATGCGGACAACGAGAATCCTCTCTTGATCTCCTCCGCGTCATAGTCGGACACGGTATTTCCGTCAACTACCTTTCCAAGGCGATCCGTACCACCCGTAATATATAACATTGCCTCTCCCAGAGAGGTTTTTCCGCACCCTCCGTGTCCCAGCAACGCGACGTTTCTGATTCTTTTGGTTTCAACTGCAGCCATTGGCTTTCCTCCTTCCTTCCGTCCCCGACGGAAAGTCATGAAAATATTTTTGCTCGGCAATCCTCTTTTTTACCGAAAACAATCGGGTCTAAAACAACCGATATATTCATTATACAATAATTTTCCTAAAAATTCAAGAGGATTTTTTGTGTTTTTAGAATCACGAACGTAAAATTATCACCAATGTTTTTGTGCAACTTATACATATTTGCCATAAAAAAGTCTGGAAATTCCCCGTGCTCCCAACCGCTTGTGCGCCTTCCGTTCAATCTTTTTGAAAATTCTCATTGCGTCTTGACTTTTTCTCAAATATCTTGTATAATAATATGTTGTTTATTCTATTGTATAAATTCAAGGAGCAAAGGTATGATCAAATTGACTTCCACAGGTGTTTACCTCGTAGACGGTAAAGTTTCGGCAACTGCCGAGCTATCCCCCGCCGAGGCAAGAAAAAACACCATTGCGTATTCCATTCTGAACGCGCACAACACGGGTGACGGCGACAACCTGAAGATCCGCTTTGATGCGCTGGTTTCTCACGACATCACCTACGTGGGCATTATCCAGACGGCACGTGCCAGCGGTCTGAAAGAATTCCCCATTCCCTATGCCATGACCAACTGCCACAACTCTCTGTGCGCGGTGGGCGGCACCATCAATGAGGACGACCACGTATTCGGCCTGTCCGCGGCAAAGAAATACGGCGGCATCTACGTACCCGCAAACCAGAGTGTCATTCACTCCTATGCCCGTGAGGAGCTTGCGGGTTGCGGAAAGATGATTCTTGGTTCCGACTCTCACACCCGTTACGGCGCCCTTGGTACCATGGGCGTAGGAGAGGGCGGCCCCGAGCTTGTAAAGCAGCTGCTCAAAAATACATACGATATCAAAGCCCCCGAGGTGGTATTGGTCTATTTGACGGGCGCCCCCAAGAGAGGCATCGGTCCTCACGACGTTGCTATCGCCTTAGTTGGCGCAACCTTCGGCAATGGCTTTGTCAAGAACAAGGTGCTGGAATTCGTAGGACCCGGTGTAAAGAACCTTCCCATCGATTTCCGTAACGGCATCGACGTCATGACCACCGAGACCACCTGCCTTTCCTCCATCTGGGAGACTGACGAGGTTACCAAGAAGCACTACGACACCCACGGCAGAAGCGCGGAATACAAGGAATTAAAGCCTGGTAAGGTGGCATACTACGATTCTATGATCGAGATCGACCTCTCCAAAATGGAATCTATGATCGCCCTGCCCTTCCACCCCTCCAACGCCTACACCATCCACGAGTTCGTGGCAAACGCGGACGAGATTCTCGCCAAGGTAGAGGAAGAAGCCAAGAAGAAATTCGGCAAGTGCAGCCTTGACCTCCGCTCCAAGGTAAAGAACGGACAGGTTCTGGCGGATCAAGGCATTATCGCGGGTTGCGCGGGCGGTATGTTCGACAGCATCGACGAGGCATCGGCGATCCTAAAGGATCAAAGCACGGGCAACGGCTATTTCTCCCTGTCCGTTTATCCCACCAGCGTTCCCGTTTCTCTGGAGCTGACGAAGATCGGGGTTACCGCTGAGCTCTTGCGGGCGGGTGCGGTCATCAAGCCCTCCTTCTGCGGACCTTGCTTTGGTGCGGGCGACGTTCCTTCCAATAACGGTCTGTCCCTCCGCCATACTACCCGTAACTTCCCCAACCGCGAAGGCTCCAAGCCGGGTGAGGGTCAGCTGGCGGGCGTTGCCCTGATGGATGCCAGAAGCATCGCGGCAACCGCAAGAAACGGCGGTGTCATCACAGCGGCAACCGATGTGGACTACGATTATACCCCTCACGACTACAACTTTGACGCCTCTGTTTATCAGAAGCGGGTTTACTACGGCTACGGCAAGGCAGATACGAATGCGGAGCTGATCCTCGGTCCCAATATCACCGACTGGCCGACGCAATACGAGCTTGCGGACAACCTGCTGGTCAAGCTGGCGGCGGTCATCCGTGACCCCGTAACCACCACCGACGAGCTGATCCCCTCGGGCGAGACCTCGTCCTATCGCTCCAACCCCCTCCGCCTGTCCGAGTTTGCCCTCTCCCGCCGTGTCCCCGAGTACGTGGGACGCTCCAAGGCAGTCAGCGTAACCGAGGCGGCAAGACGGAACGGCGAGAATCCCGAGGAGCTTCGGACGGTTCTTTCGAAGGTCGGAAATGCGGAAGATCTGATCGGGAACACCCAGTTCGGCTCCTGCGTCTTTGCCAATAAGCCCGGCGACGGCTCTGCCCGTGAGCAGGCAGCATCCTGCCAGAAGGTGCTGGGCGGCTTCGCCAACATCTGCTATGAGTTTGCCACCAAGCGCTACCGCTCCAACTGCATCAACTGGGGTATTCTTCCCTTCACGCTGGCGGAGGGTACCGAGTTCCCCTACGAGGTCGGCGACTACGTTTACGTGGGCGGCATCCGTCAGGCGATCCTCGAGGGCAAGGAGGAGTTTGCCGCGAAGGTGATTAAGACCGACGGAACCGTGAAGGATATCAACCTGTACGTCAAGGGACTGACCGCCGACGAAAAGGAGATCATCTTGGACGGATGTTTGATGAACTATTACAAAAATCATAGCGAAAATTAACCGATGATGCTGATCGCAAGATCTGATCAAATATTATTTTTTCAACCGTTCGGAGGTATTGAACCATGAAAAAAATCCAAATGAAAACCCCCCTCGTCGAAATGGACGGGGACGAAATGACAAGAATTCTGTGGCAGATGATCAAGGACGAGCTTCTCTTGCCCTTCGTTGATCTGAAAACGGAATACTACGACCTCGGTCTGCCTGAACGGGAAAAGACCAAGGACCAAGTGACCGTTGACAGTGCCAACGCCACTCTGAAGTACGGCGTTGCGGTCAAGTGCGCCACCATCACCCCCAATAAGCAGAGAGTGGAGGAGTACAATCTATCCGAGATGTGGAAGAGCCCCAACGGAACCATCCGCGCCATTCTGGACGGAACCGTATTCCGCGCGCCCATTCTGATCGACTCCATCAAGCCCGCTGTCCGCAACTGGAAAAAGCCCATCACCATCGCCCGTCACGCGTACGGAGACGTATATAAGGCAACCGAGTACCGTGTTCCCTGCGAGGGCAAGGCAGAGCTGCTCTTTACGGGTGCGGACGGAAGCGAATTCCGTGAAACCATCTACGACTTTGAGTGCGGCGGCGTTCTGCAGGGACAGTACAATAAGGATTCCTCCATCGAGTCCTTTGCCCATTCCTGCTTCCAATACGCCCTTGACACCAAGCAAGATCTTTGGTTTGCCACCAAGGATACCATTTCCAAGAAGTACGACCAGACCTTCAAGCTGACTTTTCAGGAGATCTTCGATAACGAGTATAAGGAAAAATTCGAAAAAGCGGGAATTACCTACTTCTATACCCTCATCGACGACGCGGTTGCCCGCGTGATCCGCAGTGAGGGCGGCTACATCTGGGCTTGTAAGAACTACGACGGTGACGTCATGTCGGATATGGTCTCCACCGCCTTCGGTTCTCTGGCAATGATGACCTCGGTTCTGGTTTCTCCCGATGGGAAGTATGAGTACGAGGCGGCTCACGGCACCGTGACCCGTCACTACTACCGCTACCTCAAGGGCGAGGACACCTCCACCAACCCCATGGCTACCATCTACGCATGGTCGGGTGCTCTCCGTAAGAGAGGCGAGCTGGACGGACTTTCCGATCTGGTCAACTTCGCCGATAAACTGGAGGAGGCTTGCATCGATACCCTCAACGACGGAATCATGACTAAGGACCTCGTTGGTCTTGTCAGCGAAGGCTACTCCGCTACCGCAGTCAACTCCATCGGCTTCATTCAAGCCATCCGCAAACGACTGGAATCCAAGCTTGCGTAAAGGGGAGGCGCCAAAGGGGCTGTCTCGAATTGAATTTTCAGAAAGTTCCTTTATAATAATTCAACAAAAAAACACTTGCGTACCGCCATTGGTAAGCAAGTGTTTTTTGTATAGGTTACCAGAAACTCGGAAACAATCCCCACAGCTTGAGACCGCCCCTACCGCGTCCTCACAAGATCAGCTCCATGCCGACCTTTTGCGGCTTCAAACCGAGGGACGCGTAGAATCGCATGGCACCCTCGTTACAGCTCCATACGTTCAGTGTCAGATTATAACAGCCGCTCTCCCGCGCCAGCGCAACCGCCGCCTCGTACAGCCGCTTCCCGATCTTTTGTCCACGCATGGACTCATCCACGCACAGATCGTCAATATACAAGGTCTTCACGTCGGTGAGGATATTATCCGCCACGTGTTGCTGATACACGCAAAAGGCGTAACCGCATACCACGTCCTCCTCATCCACCGCAACCAAGATCGGTCTTTGCCCGTGGTGGATGATTGCCCTTAACTGCTCTGGGTTATATTTCGTTCCCACGCGAAATAAATCGGGACGACCCTTTTGGTGAACCAGACACACTTGAAGCAATAGCTCCTCGATCCGTTCCATGTCCTTTTCTTCTGCTCGTCTGATATTCATTGCTTTTCTTTCCTGTTGTGCATTCTTATCCTTACAGACAAGCAATAAACAACCATGCGAGAATGGCGGTAATGATAGAGTTAATACTGATGGACGGCAGAGCCAGTACTACCGCGACAATGGAACAAACAAAGATCACCACGCCGAAAATACGGCACCTGATCTTCTTAATTCCAAGCAGACCGAAAATACCCGCCAACAGCATCAGAACGCCTACCGCGGCAGACGCAATGGCACCTACGTCCAGATCCAAAACCGCCTTGATAGCGGAAATGGGAGAATAAAGACCCCAAATAATGTAAATGATACTGATTATGATTTTCAAAACCTTTTTGGTTGTTGCCTTCATAAGTAACCTCCTTACGTATCCATATTTCCTTTATAGTATACTATAAATCAGGAAAAATGTCAACAAAAAATTCTTCCTTGAGAAAATGTGAATGAAAAGAAAAAATTGTCTTGACACGGTCAAACAAATGTGATATAATAATCGTCGGTAATTAAAAAATGGGATGTCGCCAAGCGGTAAGGCACCAGACTTTGACTCTGGCATTCGTCGGTTCAAATCCGGCCATCCCAGCCAAAAATCTCCTCGGACGAAGTTCGGGGAGATTTTTACTTTTTCACTTTTCACTAATTCCATCCAAGGAGATTTTTGGCAAAGTAATAAGTAATAGTGAATAGTGAAGAAGTAGGCATTTAGGTTGAAACGTAAGAAGTTTTTGGTATAAGAGAGACAAGTAAAGTGAGGAGAAACGTAAGTCATGACCTCCAGCCGTGCCGATGGCTTGCGATAGCCCCCTTGTTGCATTCCTCACACTGAGCCCATAGGCTCGTCGAATGATCCGCCACTTGCGGTAGTTGCCCTACCACTATTGAAATAGTAAATTTCTGTAGCCATTTTAATAGCTAAAACTTTATTATTGGCAAAGGGGCGGGTTCCCCGCTTCGCTCGGATAAATTAACCGAGCATAGCTAATGCTTTTTTATCCACATCGGCACAGCCGGTGGTTCTTATATACAACAGAACGCCATACCGTGCGCTTGCGTAACGGCATGGCGTTTTTGATTTTTTAAAAGATGAATAGCTCCGATAGGATAATAACCAAAAACATAATTGCGTAAAGCACCGCGAAAATGGAAAATACCAGTCCCATTACAAAGCCGATAATTCCAAAGATCCGTCCCAGTCGGGCGCGAACCTCCAGCTCGCCAAATTCCGCCTCATAAAGATTCGCTTTTTTTCTTGCGATAAACGAAAAGATAAAGCCAAGCACCGAAAGAACGCAAGAGTTGGCAAATGCCAAGCTCAGAATTCCCCATTTCAGTGCCTCCCCCGCCAAGGAATCCTTTTTCGCCTCCGCCGCGGGGTCCACGCAATTCACAGGAGTCTCCTGTGGCTGATCGTTCCACGCCATTTCCTGGGCATCCAACGGATCCTGTGCCGCCTGAGCGGTCTGCGCATCCTGCGCCTGTCCGCACTGTTGGCAGAATCGCGCGTCATCGGCGATCTGCGCTCCGCAATACTTACAATACATACCTGTTCCTCCTTATATTATGTAATAATCGATTTCTTTCCTTGTTCCATGGGAGAGAAGCATTCACAAACGAATGATTTCACCGCCAGATCGTATTTCTCCGTATCCAGCGGACGAAGCATAGAGTGCTTTCCCTCTTCGTACCAAACCAACCGTTTCTGCTCGCTTCCCGCCAGATCGTAAAGCCTTCGGGCATACTCGGGACGGGAATACGCATCCTCCTTGCTGTGAAGCATCAGCAAGGGCTTTTTCATTTTTGCAATCACGTCGATGGGACCGTTATCCATGGAATGACCCGTATAACGCTTCATCCAAAAATTGATCATGGAATACAGCATAAAGATCGGCTTTTTGCGCTCGATCAGATGATTCTTCATGGACTCGCCGAAGTTGGCGAACATCCCCTCGGCAGCCATTCCCTCCACGTAATCGGGGCAATCCTCCGATGTGATGGCAAGCATTCCCGCCGCCGCACCAATGCAGATCCCGTGATAGATCACGGAACGCACGCCAAGCGAATCATGTAAAAAGACCGACCACGCAAGAGTGTCACGGCTTTCCTCAAATCCAACGGTGTTATACCGCCCGTCGCTCAACCCGTGGGCGCGGGGATCTACCACCAGAACATTACAGCCAAGATCGGCATAGGGCTGCGCAAAATAATACCCATATCGCAGGCTTTCCGTCCGCCCCGACAAAACGATCACACATCGTTCCGAGCCGAAATCGTAATATTCGCCGTACAGATTCAAGCCGTTCCGCTGAATGTGAACGTCGGTCTTCCGATCCAGATGCTTCTCATGCCAAGCCATGCCCTCCGCATCCATTCGCAAGGATTCGGGATCGGTACTGGAGGGCACTCTTCCCCACTTCTCCTTGTTCTTGCGGCAGAGTGTCGCCATGAAAACGCAACGGGATGCTACCAGATTGGAGATCGGCAACATCAACAAACAAAACACCGCAAGACCTACCAGGATCCACAAGAGAATTTCATAGGGAAAAGCAGTAGCCTTGAGTATCAAAAGATAGGAATTACGCATCGTTGGAGTTCCTTTCGATAGGGGTTCGCTTTTGGGAGGAAACCTTACGCTCCTCCAGCTCCCGCCGCATCCGAAGCACCTCCCCGAAGATCATGTCGTTGACTCTCGACAGCTCCTCGCGGGTAGGTGTGGGACGGGTGGAGGTAATGTAGTCGGACACGCGGATCGACCGACCGATCATCACGTGCGCCCGCTTGAAAAACCCGTAATTTCCATCGGTCACGATGGGAATGATCGGGGCATTCGCCCGATGGGCAATCACAATATAGCTTTGCTTAAAGGGCTTGATGGTTCCGTCGTCTGTGTTGCGTCCCTCGGGAAAGATCTGAACCAGCTGACCCTTGCGGATCACGGCGGCGCATTCGTCCATAAATCGCATGTTTTTCGTAATTCGGTTGGCTTGGATCACCCCAAAAAACTTCATACCGAACACCAACAGCTTGTATCGGAAGGGATCCTCCGACGCTACCACGTTCAATTTTCTCGGCAGAACAACGAACATATTCATCAGATAATCCAAGAAATTAAAGTGATTGGAGATCACCAGCGCGCCGCCCTTTTTCACCCGCTTCCAGTCCGCCTTGTCCTCATAATAGGTCTTTCGCTTAAAAAGAATCAGCTGAAAGGGATACGCCGTAAAGATGGCAAGCCATCGAAAGAATTCGTAGATCATTCTTCCCTCTCGGAAGCAATCACCGCTTCTGTGCCGTCAGACACCGTATCCTTGCCCATCTGGGAGATGGTCTTGGGGAAGGCAAACGCCATACCGAACGCCGCCATACACGCCCCCGCTACCACCAGCGGCAGCCAAGAAATGTGTCCGCTATCCTTCAGGTAAACCAGAACGGGACCCGTAGCGATTCCCGCCGCTACGCCTTCAAACAAGCCCTCCACCGCAAAATACATGGAAGAAACGGTTCGTCCGCTTCTCTCAAACTCTTTCTGCGCCAGATGAGAGGGAACGGTGTAGGTCACCGAGAAGAAGGCTCCAATAGCAAAGGAAACGAAGATACCGCCCAAGATCGCAACCATCGTCAATGTCATTTCGGTGTATGTATGGGAATTCCGATTGCAGATATACATGATAATCATGCCGATAGAGAATACCGTCAGAATATAGCGGTACGCCACCCCGAGCCCGAATTTTTTCACAACCTTGTTGTATACCAGAATCGTCAAGGGAACGGGAGCGAAAGAGGATGCCATCACCACGGTCATATTCAATCCCGTGGAGGAGAACAGCTCGTTAATTCCGCCAAGGAACAGCTGGAGTCCGAAATTCACCACAGAGGCAACGAACATCCAATAAATAAACGACTTGTTCTTCATGGCACACACGATGGAACCTCCCAGCGTCAACGTCCGCGTCCGTACCCTCTCCTTGCTCTTTGCGCCATTGGTCGGCTCTTCCTTCAGAAGGAACAGCGGAATCATCATGGACAACGCCAATGGCAAGAAAATCAAAGCCACGTAGCGAATGTTGACCCCCATGCTGACAAACACGGGAATCAGCGCATAGCCGAAAATGAAATAGACCACGTCACACACCGACTTGACGTTGGATAAAAACACCATATCCCGCTCACTCTGCGCCACCTCCGCAAAGGTTGCGTAATAGGTCAGCATGGTCAGCGTGTAGAAGGCGTAAAAGATACAAAGCAACGCGCCGAACCAAATGGTATTCAAAACGCTCTTTTCAGGAGTCAGTGGCACAAGAAACAGCACGTACGCCAAAACCATCGGAACAAAACCGATCACGATGGAAGGACGCCGTCTTCCCCAGCGGGTTCTGAGACGATCGGTAAAGGAGGACAGGGGCAAGTCGATCACTCCGTCCAGCACTCTCGCAGCAAGGAGCAACACGCTCCAGATCGCGGCTACCACCAGATCCCGATTCAGATAGGTCCATGACTCGATGTGCTCGTCAAAGCCTCCCACCAAAAGGGCGCTGCACAAATAGGAGCCCACAACCAGATTGAGCATATTCACGCCAAGACCAGAGCATCCATATAGCAATAGCTTTTTTTTACTTGTCATTTTCTGCATGTCTTTTTCTCCGTTTCCAACGCAGTCTCGCTCTTATTCAAAGGACAAAATCAAATCGTAAATGGGATTTTGCGTGGAAATCACGCAGATCTCCACCTCATCCTCCGCCTCGCCGATGCGGGATGCCAGCGAGTGGATCTGTTTCTCGGACACGTTTTTTCCGTAAAACAAGGTCAAAACACTCCGTTCCTGCTTCCGCAGGACCTCATTGACCGTAAGCAACGCCACCCGCTCAAACTGATCGCCTGTCAGCAGAATCTCCTCTCCCGACAACGCGAAATAATCGTTCTTTACAATGGTCTTGTTCCCATATTGAATGTTTTTCGTCGCGTGAATCACCGCGACCTCGTAAATGTTGCCAATGATATCGTTGACCTCGCTCACGATGGCGTGAACGTCGGTCTCATTAAAATCAATAATGGGCAAGGAAGCGTAGCACTCCGCGATGGAGCGGCAATTCAGTACCGTGATCTTCGCCTTTTTGTATAAGCTTCCCGCCTGCATGGCGCTGAGAATGGAGTTCGAGCTGTTCGGGAACACCAGAATCTCCTTTGCCGATACCTGCTCAAACGCCTCCAAAAAATCCTTGGAGGAAGGAACCTCCTTGCTCAGGATCACCACGTCCGCCCCCATCTCCGCCAGCATCTGCTGAAGCATAGCATTGGGCGCTACCGCCACGACGGCAAAAAGTCCTTCGCCCTCATTGGGGGAGCAGAGAAATTTTTGGGTGGTCTGGGTGTGCTGTACCGACATATTTTCGATCTTCAAGGAAAGAAATTCTCCAAAGCCGTGACAATAGGTCAAAATTTGCTCGGGAGTCTTGGTGTGAATATGTATCTTCACCTTGTCTCCCTCCAGCGAGGTCGCCAAGGATTCTCCCATCCGCTCCAAACCCGCCACAAAGTCGGAATAGGAAAAGTCCTCTCGATCCACAGTCAGCTGAAGCAGAGTTTCTGTGCAATAGCCGTATTCAAAATTGCTGTTCTTGTGGAACACCGAATAGTCCACGTATTGCGACTGCTCCGACGTGTCGGCGACCTCTGCCGCCTCGGGGGCTTCCCCGTTCAGATACCGCTGAACCCCCTCGAAGAAATAAACCACACCTGAACCGCCGCTGTCTACCACACCCGCCTTTTCAAGGATGGGCAACAGCTTGGGCGTATTTTCCAAGGACCGTCTTGCCTCCTTCAGAAAGACGGCAATCACGTCGTCAATGGTGCGTAGCTCCCCGAGATTTTCACCGATGGCATTGGTAGCGTCCTTGATCACCGTCAGAATCGTTCCCTCCACAGGCTTCGCCACCGCCGCATAAGCATATTCACACCCCTTATCCAACGCGCGGAACAGCACCGACGGATCGGCAGTATGCTCGTCCTTGAAGCCCTCGGATATTCCTTTGAAAAACTGGGAAATAATCACCCCCGAATTGCCTCGCGCCCCAAATACCGCCGCGTTGGCAAAGCTTTGCGCCACCGAGGACAGAGGGTCGGTGGTTTCCGACAGAGAATGAAGCCCCGTTTTCATGGTCATGACCATATTGGTTCCCGTATCTCCGTCGGGAACGGGAAATACGTTCAGATCGTTGACGATCGCGCAATGCTTATCCAGATGATGAACGCCATAGCTCAGCATGGCTTTGTAACATGATCCGGTAATTCTTTCCAACATATTCTCCTTCACCGTCTACCGTCGGTCAATTAACCGCGGCAACTCTCCATAGCCCGTACGATCGTTTCTTTTTCTTTTTCGTTATCCTCAGAAATGGGGGCACCCAAAAAGTACGCGCCAACCATACCGGGACCGATATTGGTTCCGCTGGCGGAAAAGACGTCGCTGACGTAAACCCCCTTCGGATGAAGCTCGGCTTCGATCTTTTCCTTCAGCGTATTTGCGTAAGTCTCCCGATTGCTGTGCATGATAAAGACGTATTGATCCTCCAGATTCTCCGCTGTCTCGCGAATGTAAGCCACCGTAGCGGATAACGCCTTCTTCATTCCCTTTACCTTGGCAAGCACCGTTACGTAGCCGTCACGGCTGCAATCCCCCATGGGCTTGACTCCCGCAAAGCTTCCCATGATCGCCTTACCTGTGGAGATCCGTCCGCGGCGCGCAACGAACATCAGATCGTCAATGGGACCCATCTGATGAACCCGATGCTTGTTTTCCTCCAGCCATTCCACGATTTGACGCATGCTCTTCCCCTCCTTTTGGAGCTCGTGAGCATAGGCGGTAAGCAAGCCAAAGGAGCCCGACATTCTCAAGGAATCCAAGGCATAAATATCCGCCTCGGGGAATTCCTCCTTTACCCGAGCCGCCGCCTTGGCGGCAACCTGATAGGTCGAGCTGATCTTCGAAGAGATCGACATGCTTAAAATATCGTATCCGTCCTCGGCGTATTTTCGAAAGATCTCATAATATTCCTCGGGACTGGCGGGAGCGGTGCTCATCTTCATCTGCTTGTTGGACAGCGCGCGGTAGAATTCCTCACGGGAAATCGTATCCCAATCCAAAGCAGTCTTAAAGTCCCGACCGTTGCTGAAATGAACGTATCCGTGTACGTAATCCGAAACGCCGAACGCCTCTCTTATCTCCCGCGACAAATCACAGGTCACGTCGGACAAAATAACGAATGGTTTCATAGTGGTCCTTTCCTATTACGGGAAGCGGACAGAACCCAATCCGCATCACGCAACAATTACGCAATTATATAGGTACATTATACTACAAAAAACGACAAATGTCAATTATTTTAGCAAAATATCAAAAGAGCTGCCCCGACCCCATTTCTTCCCCGCCGCCGAGAAACGCCTTTGCGACAAAGGCAACGAAAGGACCCAACAGCATCCCGAGCACACCAAAAAGCTGAAAGCCCAGAAACATAAAGAACAGGGATGCCAAGGGATGCAAGCCCAGCCTCCCACCTACAAGACTAGGCTCGGCAATCTGCCGCACAACGGTCACCACACCGTACAGAATCAGAAGCCCGAAGCCAAAGGGATAGCGCCCGAGAATCAGCATCACGATCGCCCACGGGATCAATACGGTCCCCGTCCCCAGCACGGGCAAAATATCCACAAGAGCGATCAAAAGAGCAATCAGAAACGCATACCTCTGCCGCAGAAGCAACAGCCCTACAAACACCTGACCAAAGGTCAGCAAAAACAAAACGACGTACGCCCGAAGATACCCTCGGATCGCCATTGCCCCCCGTTTGCGGATAGCCTGCGCCCGCATCTGTGCCCGAGACGGAAGCAATCCGATCAGACGATCCCGTATGCCTTGGTAATCCATGCTCAGATAAAAACAAGCCATCACCGTCACCACCAGTGTGATCAACGCCTCGGGTGCGGCGCGGAGAAGCTTGCTCAGCAAAGAGGTGACCGCCGTCCCGAGCCCCGAAACCGTTTCGTTGATCACCCCCGAGACCATGCTCGTTACAGAATCCCGCAAAATCTCCGCACCATCACCTTCTCCCGCCGTTACCCCCGTCAGCTTGGCAGGAAGCGCCCCGAGATACTCCATTGCCTCTCCCAATTTCTGTACCACCACGGCACCGTTATCCGACAGCCATTCCATCAACCCCTCCAGCTCCCGCACAAGCCGACGAACCGCAAAAAAAAGCACCAAGCCCAAAAGCCCTAACAATACCGTCACGTAAACGGCGGCACATAGCTTTCTCGGAAGTCTCAGATGCTTCTCGGTCTTTCTCGCCAAGGGATCGATCACCGCCGCCACTGCCCAAGCGATCAAAAAAACAAGCGCCGCCTTCCCCGCGTACCGCACCGCCAGATACCCAAGGAGTACGCCTGCCAATAAGCAGAATAGCTTTGCCGCAAAGGATTCCCAACCGCTCCCCTCGGTCTTTTTCTCCATACTTCGTCCTCCTTCTTCTTTTTCGGACACCGATCGTCCGCGCCACTTCATGGATTCATTGAATAGTATGATTTTTTCGGGAGCTTTTATTTCGTTTTTGGGAAAAATCTTGACAAAACGCCAAGAATCTGTTAGAATGATACCAATCTTATCATAAAAAAACCTGCCCTCGGGCAAGAACGGAGTACCCATGAAAAAAGTAACGAAACTTCTTTGTTTGACCCTCGCCATGATCCTGACACTGTTCAGCATGACCGCCTGCTCCAACGAGGAATATGAAGCCGACCTGACAGCACTCCAAGCCGACGTAACAGTGCTCCAAGCAGAGCTGGAGCAATACTCCTCGGAGAACGCCGAGATCATAAACGAGTTGAAGGACAAGCTCTCCGCCCTTCAGACCAAGATCGAAGAGACGAAACCCCGCGGCAAGGATTTTGAAGCCAATCTGACCGCCTTAAAGGATGAAGCAACGGGCATCGAGGACAGCTTTAACGCGTTGAAGATAAAAGAAGACGAGCTAAAACTGAGCAAGGTAGCCATCGAAACCAATGAAATCACCAACTACGTGATCCTCAAGGTGGCAAACTACGGAAGCATGGTTATCGAGCTCTATCCCGAAACTGCCCCCATTACCGTCGCCAACTTTCAAAAGCTGGTCTCCGAAGCGTTCTATGACGGTCTGATCTTCCACCGTGTCATTGAAAACTTCATGATCCAGGGCGGTGACCCGCTGGGCACGGGAACGGGCGGCTCCAAGGAAAAGATCAAGGGAGAATTTTCCGCCAACGGAATCCAAAACGATCTGAAGCATACCAACGGTATCGTCTCCATGGCGAGAAGCCAGAGCATGAACTCCGCCTCGTCTCAATTCTTTATCTGCCAAGGAACCCAGCAGCATCTGGACGGCAAATACGCCGCCTTCGGCAAGGTCATCTACGGCATCGAGCTGATCGACGAGATCGCCGCGGTAAAAACCAACTCCAATGATAAGCCCCTGGTGGACGTGGTCATCACCTCCATCCGTTTCGCTACCCTCGTTCAATAACCCAACGGCGCACCCATCCGCTTTCAATCAGTAAAAAAACCGCAAGGAATCCAATCCTTGCGGCTTTTTATTCACAAACATGTTTTGCTCAAGCTTCAACAGATTCAGCTTCCTCAGAAGCGTCGTCAACCTCTTCCTTCAGCTCCTCCGGCTCTTCTTCCAGCTGGGCAAGTGCCTCGGACGCTTCCAGAATCTCAAGCGCTCTCTCCTCGGCAAGCTTGGCTTCCTTCTTTTCCTTGCACTTCTTCGCGATGCAAACGGTAGCGACCACAGCCCCCGCAACAGCAGCAACACCTGCCGCGGCAACGATGATGATCTCAGGATTCTTCTTCAATACTTTTACGATATTCATAGCGATCTCCTTTGCTTTTTGTCTTGTTTTCCGTCCCATTTCTCAATTGTAAGTTTAGTATATTCATTATACCACACCGAAGGGCGTTCTGCAAGATTTTTTGAAAAATTTTTGAATCAAAACAGATATACTGTCGGGCGATAAACCGGTATCTCTTTCCACAAGGGATCCTTTGGTCATCGTGTTCCAAAGCTCTATAATCCGTGCTTTTTTCATGATTCCATTGCCTGCCGTACGGCACGAAGAATGATCTCCTCCGCCTCCCGCACGTTTGCCGCTTCCAGACTGCAGCCCGCCGCCCGCAAATGTCCGCCGCCGCCAAAACGGGCGCAGATTGCGGATACGTCCACCTCCTTGGCGGAACGCATGGACACACGGAAAAAGGGCTTGTCCTCGGGCTGACGCACCGAATACGCAACCTCCACTCCGCCGATGGATCGGGGAATATCAATAATCGTCTCCAGATTCTCATCCGATAAGCTCAAAGCAAATTTGGAGGAATAGGGGAAGGTCACCGAAGCGATCCTGCCGCCGTCGTGAAGCACCAAACGGCTTGCCGCCTCTCCCTCTGCCTTCACCTGCTTAAAGGTCTTGGACTCAAAGAGCCGACGGTTAATCTCTCCTTGCTCCGCGCCTGCCTCCAACAGCTCCGCTACACGGCGGAAGGTGCGGGGCGTGGCGTTGGGAAACCGAAAGCAACCCGTGTCCGAACAGATCGCCGCATACAAGCAGTTGATCACGCGAGGCGGAATCTGTGGGATTCGTCCCATCGCTATCAGGTTTTTCGCAATTTCGTAAAGAATCTCACCCGTAGCTGACGCTTCCGCATCAATGTAATAGTCGGCGTAGACCGTTCCCGAGCCGTGATGGTCGATCATGATGTCCACGTAACGGTGAAGCCGCCCGAAGAGATCCCCCAGCTGAGCGGGAGAAGCGGAGTCCACACTGATCACTCTCTCGTGATCCAGATCCATCTCCTCATCTACTACCACACTGCCCTGCACCCCGTCAGTGAGAAACCGTAACCGCTCGGGCACCTCGTCACCGCAGGCACAGATGGCGGGAATATCCATCATACGAAGCAGCTCCCGCAAGGCGAACGCCGATCCAATCGCGTCGGCATCCGACCGCACGTGATAAATAATCAACGTTTTTTTATTCTCACAGAGCATCTCGCAAAGCGAATCCATGCTCAGAGCCTTGAAATTACTCATCTCCGCCCTCCTCGGGGTTCTCGTCCTCCTCGGGAGCAAACTCAATGCTGCCCAGCAGCTTGGAAATATGCGCACCATGAGCGATCGAATGATCCTCCACAAAGGTCAGCTCAGGGGTCATGCGCAAATTCAGTCTCTGCGCCAGCTGACGGCGAATATATCCCGCCGAGGACTTCAGCCCCTTCGCTACCTCTTTCTTGTCTCCGTTCATCGCGGAATAATATACCTTTGCGTATTTGAGGTCGGGCGTCACGTCCACCGCAGTAACACTGATAAACGCATCCTTGATTCTGGGATCCTTTACCTCCCGCAGCACCATCGCCAGCTCCTTTTGTACCTCGTCGTTGATTCTTCCTTTTCTGTAATTTGCCATAGTATCCTCACACGTTCTCAAGGACAGCGTCCCCAAAAAACCTATCTTTATTTATTCTTATATCTTATTATATCATCCTTTTGCGAAAAAATCAAGTAGAAACAAAAAAAGTCGCTCTCGGATATCAATACCATCGTTCCCCATCCTTTTCAAGAGAATTTTGTTCATTTGATCGCAGCCGTGGGTTACGGATCATTCGGCGCTCTTGCAATAAGCAAAAAAAGAACTTCCCTGTCAGGAAGTTCAGGTTGCTGACAAAGTATGATGTTGAAATCACTGTCAGCAAAATAAACAAAACGTGCAAATCCAATGCCTCCCTTGTGTAAAGGGAGGTGGCATTTTCGCAAGAAAATGACGGAGGGATTGTGAAAAAGCGATCTTTTTTATAAAAACAATCCCTCAGTCTCGCGTTCACTCGCCAGCTCCCTTTACACAAGGGAGCCTTTATTTGTGCAATTTGCCATTTTATTTTTATGATATTAGGTTTGTCAGTGGTCTGAACTTCCCTGTCAGGAAGTTCTTTGGAGGTCTGGAACCTTTCTCCGAAAGAAAGGTTCCAGAAACGCATCCTTTACTGAGCCGCGTCAACGATTGCGGTAAATTTCTTTGCGACCAGCGACGCACCGCCGATCAGACCGCCGTCCACGTTAGGCTTCGCCAGAAGCTCAGCGGCATTGGCATCGTTCATGGAACCGCCGTACTGAATGGTCACAGTCTCGGCAACCTCCGCGCCGTACATATCAGCCAAAACCTTACGAATCTCGCCACAGGTCTCCTCTGCCTGCTCAGGCGTTGCGGTCAGCCCCGTTCCGATTGCCCATACGGGCTCGTAAGCGATAATCACGTTCTTCAGTGCCTCCGCATCGATACCCGCAAGATCCAGCTTGGTCTGCATGGAAACGATCTCGTTGGTAATGCCCGCCAGTCTCTGCTCCTTTACCTCACCGAGGCAAAGAATCACCTTCAAGCCCTCCTTGAGAGCCGCCTTGGTGCGGAGATTTACGGTCTGGTCGGTCTCACCGAAATACTGACGTCTCTCGCTGTGTCCTACGATGACGTACTCCACGCCGATCGCCTTCAGCATCTTGGCGGAAACCTCACCGGTAAACGCCCCCTTCTCCTCGTAGTGAACGTTCTCAGCACCGATCTTGATGTTGGAGCCTTCCGCAGCCTTCATCGCAGCCGAAATGGTTACGTAAGGTGCGCAAAAAATGATGTCGCAAGCATCCTTGCCCGCTACCATGGGCTTGATTTCATTAATAAACGCCGTAGCTTCGTCGGGAGTGAAATTCATCTTCCAGTTACCCGCGATCACGGTTCTTCTCTTTGCAGGATTCATTGTTATTCCCTCACTTTTCTATATTTTTTACAATGGGACACCGCCAAAAGAAGCCCTTTCGGCGGTGTATCGGATGTCAAATTGAATTACTTGTCAAGCAGGCAAGCAATACCGGGAAGCTCCAGACCCTCAAGGAACTCAAGGGATGCGCCGCCACCGGTGGAGATATGAGTCATCTTGTCAGCATAGCCCAGCTTCTCAACCGCTGCAGCGGAGTCACCGCCGCCGATGATGGAGATTGCGCCGCTCTCAGCAACAGCAGCCGCAACCGCGTTGGTTCCCGAAGCGAAGTTCTTCCACTCGGAAACACCCATCGGACCATTCCAAACCACGGTGCCCGCACCCTTGATGGCGTTAGCAAACAGCTCCTCGGTCTTGGGACCGATGTCCAGACCCATCCAGCCCGCGGGAATATCGTCGGAGTTCACCAGCATATTCTCGGTGTTCTCATCGTATTCCTTACCAACTCTGTTATCAACGGGAAGCAAGAATTTCACGCCCTTTGCCTTCACCTTTGCTACCATCTCGTTCGCCAGATCCACCTTGTCCTCCTCGCACAGAGAAGTTCCAACGTCGTGACCTGCCGCCTTAAAGAAGGTGTACGCCATACCGCCGCCGATGATCAGGGTGTCAACCTTCTCCAAGAGGTTGTTGATGACACCGATCTTGTCGGAAACCTTTGCGCCGCCAAGAATCGCAACGAAGGGACGCGCGGGATCTGCCAATGCCTTGCCCATCACGGAAATTTCCTTCTGGATCAGGTAGCCGCAAACCGCGGGCAGATAATCAGCAACCCCTGCGGTGGAAGCGTGAGCGCGGTGAGCGGAGCCAAACGCATCGTTTACGTAAACCTCAGCATAGTCAGCCAATTCCTTTGCGAAATCAGCACCGTTCTTGGTCTCTCTCGCGTCAAAGCGAACGTTCTCCAAAAGAACCGCCTCGCCTTCCTTCAGGGCGGCAACCTTTGCCTTTGCGTCGGCACCGATAATGTCCTCAGCGAAGGTGACCTTATCACCCAACAGCTCGTTCAGACGAACGGCAACGGGCTTCAGGGTCAGGTTCTTCTTATCCTCTTCAACTGCCTTCTTCAACAGCTCCGCGGTAACGGCAGCCTGCTCCTCTGCGGGCAGAGCCTCAACCTTTTTCTTTTCCTTCTTAGTCAGACCGAAGCCCTCGGTGAAAATGCTGTGGGGCTTGCCCATGTGAGAGCAAAGAATGACCTTTGCGCCCTTGTCCAACAGGTACTTGATGGTGGGCAGTGCGCCAACGATTCTCTTATCAGAGGTGATCACGCCATCCTTCAGCGGGACGTTGAAATCGCAACGGACAAGAACTCGCTTGCCGGCAACGTCAATGTCTTCAATGGTTTTCTTGTTGTAAGTCATGTGTATATCCACCTTTCAATATTTTTCAGTTTACACCATCTAATAATATACCACAAACCGCGGCGGATATCAAGAGATATTTGTGAAAAAATTATCTTTTTTCTCATTTTTTCTTTTTTAACTAAATCCTTCCTCGCCTTCCTTTTCAAAATTTAATATAATATTCACAAAAACGACAAAAAATATATTATAATTTATAATATTCTTAAATAATACTGAACGATTCAAGAAAGGAACTCACTATGAGATCAATCGGAATTAACCTGTTTGCCGCCAAGGGACTGCCCGCCGAGGTATGCGCCAAAACCATCGCCTCCCTTGGCTTCACCACCACATTCACAGGCATTCTGGAATCCGCCGAACGGCAGGCACGGATCGCCGACCTGTTGGTTCAAAACGGCATCAAATACGAAACCATTCACGCCCCCTTCGGACACATCAACGACATCTGGCTGGACTGCGAAGGCGGCGAGGTCATGCTGAACGAGTTAAAGACCTGCGTAGACCGTTGTAAACTGGTAGGAGCCCCCATCGCCGTGGTTCACCTGTCCGCAGGCGAGGAAGCCCCCACCGTCACCGATATAGGTCGGGCAAGATTCGGCGCTTTGGTGGAATACGCCTACAAAAACGGCATCATCATCGCCTTTGAAAACCAGAGAAAGCTGGCAAATATTTCTTGGGCGTTTGAAACCTTCTCCCCCGAGGATTCGGTCGGCTTCTGCTGGGACTGTGGACACGAGTCCTGTTTTACCCCCGGACGAGAATATATGCCCCTGTTCGGACACCGCCTCATCTGCACCCATATCCACGACAATTCGGGCGAATTCAACGCCGATCAGCATAAACTCCCCTTTGACGGTCAGATCAACTATACCCGTTGGGCGGAGCACCTACGCCATGCGGGCTACGAGGGCTCGCTGATGCTGGAGGTTAAGTCCAAATTCTACGGGGGGATCACACCCGAGCAATTTCTCGAGAGGGCGGCCGACGCAGTCAAGAAGCTCCGTGCGATGGTGGACGGCGAATAACGGTCTCGCCGCCGTCCAATTTCAAAACCTCTTGCAATATCCAACGTTTTGTGATATCATAAAATCATCTCTACCGATGCTATGTAAAACGAGATCGGAAATCAATTGTATTTAATGGGGGTTGTTATGCGTAAGACCAATATTGTGGATTGGGAAACAATCACAAATTTCGTTGTGGATTCTTTCGTAGGATACGGAATTCCCCGCGAGGATGCGATTATCTGCGCAGACGTTCTTCTGGAGTCGGACAAGCGCGGTATTGAATCCCACGGCTGTAACCGCTTCAAGCCGATCTACTTGGACAGAATCAAGGCGGGTATTCAGAATCCCGTAACCAACTTCGAGATTATCAAGGAAACCGAAACCACCGCAGTCGTAGATGGTCACCACGGTATGGGTCAGGTCATCGGCTATAAGGCGATGACCATGGCAATAGAAAAAGCAAAAAAATATGGCATGGGTATGGTCGTTGTTCGTAATTCCTGCCACTACGGTATCGCGGGCTACTACACCTCGATGGCGGCAAAGGCGGGCTGTATCGGCATGACGGGCACCAATGCGCGTCCCACCGTTGCTCCTACCTTCGGCGTAGAGGGCGCGTTCGGAACCAACCCCTTCACCCTCAGCGTTCCCACCGACGAGGCATTCGATTTCAACTTTGACTGCGCAACCTCTACCATCCAGAACGGTGCGCTGGAGTACTACGATCGCATGGGTCACGAGGTTCCTAAGGGCACGCTCGTCGGCTCCGACGGCAATGCAATCGAGGGTATGGCAGGTGACGCACTGAAGGCAATCGCAAAGGGCGAGGCTGCTCTGTGTCCCGTAGGCGGTATCGGCGAAAAGCTGGGCGGCCATAAGGGCTACGGCTTCGCAATGTTCGTAGAGCTCCTATGCGCCGTTCTTCAGGACGGTCATTACGGTAAGGCTCTGACAGGTAAGGGCGCAAACGGCGAGAAGGTTCCTTTCCGTCTTGGTCACTTCTTCATTGCCATCGATACCGATCACTTTCTGGGCGAGGACGTTTGCCGTAAAAAGGCAGGCGACATCATCCGTGAAGTACGTTCCGCCAAGAAGGCTCCCGACGCGGAGCGCATCTACACCGCAGGTGAGAAGGAATACGAAATCGGTCTCGCTCGCCACGCGGGCATTCCGATCAACGAATCGGTTCAGAAGGAATTTATCGCCGTTCGCGATGAGCTCGGTCTGAACTACAAGTTCCCCTTCGAGGACTGATCCAAGTCTATATTCAAAACCGCAGAGAAGCTTCTCTGCGGTTTTCTGTTTGGGATATCCTGTTTTTTCGGGCTTTCCCCGTTATTTTCCCTGCCGCAACGCGGCGATCTTTTCGCCGTTCGGCGTCACGTATGCGGTCCAGTTGGTGTGATAGATCACAAAACCGGGCTTTCCTCCCGCGGGCTTCTTGACGTGCTTTGCCAAGGTATAATCCACGGCAATGTTCGCACCCTCCGCCTTGGAATAGTACGCCGCGATTTCTGCCGCCGTGGTAAAGTCCAGATCGGTTGGCTCTCTGCCCTCGGTCACAAGAAGCACGTGAGACCCCGCCGTCTGCTTGGCGTGAAACCAATAGTCCTGCTTCTGGGCCAGCTTGTGGGTAATATACTCGTTCTGCACGTTATTTTTTCCACAAAGAACTCTCATTCCGTCAGGAGTCAGAAACTGCATCACCGTCGGCTTATGCGCCTTGGGTACGGTATAATTTTTCATACGGGACGCATACCCCGAACGGTAGAGCTCATCCCGAATCTCCGAAAGATCCGCGGGAGACTCGGCGCGCCTTAACGCCTCAAAAACAGTGTAGAGATAGGACAGCTCCTCCTCCCCCAGCGCGATCTGCCGCGTCAGCTCCACCTTGGCGGTCTTTGTCTTGTTGTATTTTTTGTAATACCGTTGCGCATTTGCCGCGGGGGACAGACGACCATCCATCTCCACACGAACCGTCTCAAAGCTCCCGTCCTCCCGCATCCGCTCGTAATCCTCAAACTCCGCCACCCGATCTCCTCGGGACAATCGGTATAAATTTGCGGTGATCAGATCACCGTATTTTTTATATTCCACTCCCCTTTCACAGTCGGCAAGCTCGGTGCGTTGCGCCTCCAGCTTTCGGCGGATCCTCGCCTCCGCATTGGTCAGAAGCCGCAACAGATCCGCGGCGCGCTGATGCACCCGTGTGTGGCGGTCTCTCGTCTCAAAGTAGGCGTCTAGCAGCTTTCCCGCACTCTCCATCTCCCTCCGCGCGGCATTGCCGTACTGAGAAAGCGGAAGGAAAGAATATTCCACACATCGCTCCCCGTCAAGAATCAAACAGGGGGAAAACCGCTCCTCACGGATTCGATCCGCCACTGCGGAAAACTCCCGCCATACGTCCTCGGCAAAGCAATATTGCAACGGCGTATCCACATGACCCGTTGCGCGGAAGGTGATCTCTCTTGCCACCACGGGAGCGATTCCCGAAAAGCTCCCCACAATAAACTTGTCACAGCCCCGCTCAGAGGGTGCCGATCGGAACAGCTCGCCAAACCGCTCCTCCGTCACCGTCAGCGGATTGTCCTTGTCCTGCGCGGGCGGCAACGTATAGACCATACCGGGGATCAGCTGTCGCAGACTGTCCAAGGAAAAATCACCAGTCCGCAAAGCGGTAATGATCTTCTTCTCTCCGTCCGCAAAGATCAGATTGCTGTATTTTCCCATCAGCTCGGCAATCAAATACCGACGGCAGGCAAACCCCAGCTCGTCACGGGTGTCAAATCCCAGAAACGCCACACGGTCAAACGGTGTCTGCGAAATTTCCATCAGCTTCGCCCCCTGCAAATACTTGCGAAGAAGCATACAGAACATGGGCGGATTCCGAGGATTTTCCTTTTGCGTCTCGGTAAAACCGATACGGGGATTTCCCGATCCCGCATTGATCAAAAGGCGTTTTCCTCCCTCAAAGCTCCGCATCTGAAGCACGATCTCGTCCCGCTCGGGCTGATAAACCTTTTCGATTCTCGCTCCCAGCGCCGTGCGGCGAAGCTCACTGAGGGTACACGCCAACATTCCCGCGTCAAATGCCATATCTATCCTCCTCGTTAGGGTAAATTCACGATCTTACAAAACATTATTATAACATATCCTTGCTTTTTTTTCAAGATTATGCTATAATTATTTTAATAAAGAAACAACGCATAAGACGGAGGGCTTGTAACCATGAGAACCGTAATTGGAATTGACGTAGGCGGAAGCACCACAAAAATTGTCGGATTTCAGACCGACAGCGCGGAACGAAAACTGATCGAACCCCTTTTCGTCCGCGCCACCGACGCAATCACCTCGGTGTACGGAGCCTTCGGAAAATTCACCATGCAAAACAAACTGACACTCGGGGACATTGACCGCGTGATGATGACAGGGGTGGGGTCGTCCTATATGGAGCAATCGATCTACGGTCTGGATTGCCGCAAGGTATCGGAATTTCAGTGCGTAGGATTGGGCGGACTCTATCTGTCGGGTCTGGACGATGCCATCGTGGTCAGTATGGGAACCGGAACGGCACTGATCCACGCCACCAAAAAGGGGGGCTCTACCGAAACCGAATATCTGGGAGGCACGGGCGTAGGCGGCGGAACGCTGTTGGGGCTCTCCCGTCAGATGCTTGGCGTAGATACCATCGAGCATCTGGAGCAGCTCGCTGAGACGGGCGACCTGAATAAGGTGGATCTGCGGATCGGAGATATCTCGGGAGACCATAATTTCCAAATCGGCGAGGAAATCACCGCCTCCAACTTCGGAAAGCTCTCCGACATTGCCAACAAGCACGACATTGCCCTCGGCATTGCCAATATGGTCGCCGAAACCATCGCCATGCTGGCGGTCTTTGCCGCACGAAACTTTAACGCAAAAAACGTGGTGCTGACGGGAAACCTCACCGCTCTTCGATCGGTCACTCGGGTTTTCGAAAATCTGGAATCCACCTTCGGTGTCAAATTTCTGATCCCCGAAATGGCGCAGTTCGCTACCGTCATCGGTGCGGCGCTGTCGGATCAGAACAATTAAAAAAGAAAAAGAAAAGTGTGGGGGAACTTCTCGAAAGAAGTTCCCCCCACACACCCCTTCAAGAACTTGAAAAGGCAATGGATGATTTTTCATTTGACAAAAAATTTATGAAAAACCAAAAACAAAATCATTGACAATCCCTCGCGCAAGTGATATAATAATAAAATGTAAAAATATGCACTTTTTCAAGAAAGGCAAACGATTATGAAATGGACATCCTTAAACGACCTACGCGAAAAGTATCTTTCCTTCTTTGAAAGCAAGGGACACCTTCGTCTCCCCTCCTTCCCGCTGGTTCCTATCAACGACAAATCCCTGCTTCTGATCAACTCGGGTATGGCACCCATGAAGAAATACTTTACGGGCGAGGAAATTCCGCCCCGAAATCGGGTCACTACCTGCCAGAAATGTATCCGTACTCCCGACCTTGACCGTGTGGGTCATACCGCACGTCACGGCACCTACTTCGAAATGCTCGGAAATTTCTCTTTCGGAGATTACTTCAAGGACGAAGCCATCCCGTGGGCGTGGGAATTTCTGACCGAATGGCTGGAGATCCCGAGCGAGCTCCTCTGGCCCTCCATCTATGAGCATGACGAGGAAGCCTTTGAAATCTGGAACAAAAAGATCGGCGTTCCCGCAGAGCGGATCGTCCGTCTGGGTAAGGCGGATAATTTCTGGGAGCACGGCTCCGGTCCCTGCGGTCCCTGCTCCGAGATCTACTTTGACCGCGGCATCAAGTACGGCTGTGGAGCTCCCGACTGTAAGCCAGGCTGTGACTGCGACCGCTTCATGGAGATCTGGAATAACGTGTTCTCCCAGTTCAATAACGACGGCAAGGGTAACTACACCGAGCTGGCGCAGAAGAACATCGATACGGGTATGGGTCTGGAGCGTCTCGCTTGCGTGATGCAGGGCGTGGACAACCTCTTCGAGGTGGACACCGTCCGCAAGATTCTGAACACCGTTTGCGCCATCGCCGATAAGGAATACGGGAAAAACGATAAGGACGACATCTCCATCCGCGTGGTCACCGACCATATCCGAAGTGCCACCTTTATGATCTGCGATGGTGTTATCCCCTCCAATGAGGGCCGCGGCTACGTGCTTCGCCGTATCCTCCGCCGCGCTTGTCGCTTCGGTAAGCTTCTCGGCATCAACCGCGCCTTCCTCTGCGAGCTGTGCGAGGTCGTGATCGGCGAGAACATCGGCGCGTACCCCGAGCTTGGCGAAAAGAAGACGTATATCCTCAAGGTCATCCGCAACGAGGAGGAGCGCTTTGACGCCACCATCGACGCGGGTCTGTCCATTCTGGGCAACATCGTCGCCGATGCGCAAAAGGACGGCAAGACCGTCATTTCGGGCGAGGACGTGTTCCGTTTGTACGACACCTACGGATTCCCTCTTGATATCACCCGTGAGATCGTAGAGGAAAAGGGTCTGGACATCGACGAGGAAACCTTCTCGAAGCTCATGCAGGAGCAAAAGACCCGCGCGAGAGCCGCAAGAGGCAACGTCGGCGGCTGGGACGAGGGCTCCAAGAAAGCGCTTGCCGAGCTTCCCAAAACCGAATTCTGCGGCTATGACTCCCTGTCTGCCGAAGCAATCGTATTGGCAATTCTAAACGAAAACAACGAGTCGGTAAACGAGCTGAGCGAGGGCGAATGTACCGTCGTTCTCAACCGTACCCCCTTCTACGGTGAGGGAGGCGGACAGGTCGGCGACGTAGGCGTTCTTACCGCCGAAGCTGTGACACTGACCGTCAGCGATACCAAAAAGACCGACGGCGTATACCTGCATATCTGCTCCCTGACCGACGGTACCGTGAAGGTAGGCGATACCCTCACCGCTACCGTAGATGCCCCCGCCCGCCGCGCAACCATGCGTTGCCACTCGGCGTGCCACCTGCTGCAGGCGGCGCTCCGTCAGGTGCTGGGCAATCACGTAGAGCAGGCAGGCTCTTACGTATCGGGCGACCACATTCGCTTTGACTTTACCCACTTCGCGCCCTTGACGGCCGAGGAGCTTGCCAAGGTGGAGACAATCGTCAACGAGCACATTCTGGGCGGCGAGACCATCACCAAGCGCGAAATGCCTATCGACGAGGCAAAGAAGCTGGGCGCGATGGCGCTCTTCGGAGAAAAGTACGGCAAGCTCGTACGGGTCGTCCGTATGGGCGAGTTTTCCACCGAATTCTGCGGCGGTACACACTTGAATAACACCGCCGAAATCGGACTGTTCAAAATCACCTCCGAGGCATCGGTCGCCGCAGGCGTTCGCCGTATTGAAGCAGCCACGGGAAGCGCGGTTCTGTCGATTTTGTCAGATCAGCAAACGCTGATCAATGAGACCGCCTCCGAGCTTCGCTCTCAGAATCCTTCCGATATCGCCAAGCGCGCCGCTCAACTCCAAGGCGAGCTTCACTCTATGAAGAAGGAGCTGGAATCCTTGAATACCAAGCTGGCATCCACCAAGCTGGATTCCATCCTCTCCTCCGCGGTGGAGATCGGATCGGTTCGTCTGATCACCGCAAGCCTGACCGATATGCAACCTGATGCGGCAAGAAGCCTTGCGGATGAGATCAAGGCAACCTACCCCAACGCCGTTGCGGTTTTGGCTCTGGTCACCCCCGAGAGGCTGAATTTCCTCGCCGTTGCGGGCAAGGATGCGGTTGCCGCAGGTGCCCATGCGGGTAAGCTGGTCGGCTCCGTTGCCGCCCTTACCGGCGGTAAGGGCGGCGGTCGTCCCGATAATGCCATGGGAGGCGGTCAGGATCGCGCCAAGATCGACGAGGCTCTGGCATCTGCCGCTGATGTGCTCAAAACACAGTTGAAATAAATCACAAAAAGTGCTGTCTCATTTCGCACGGAACAACAGTCCGTGAATCAAGAATAAAAGAAAGAATCGCTTTTGCTATCAAAAACGGATGGCAAAAGCGGTTTTTTCGATAGAAATTCTTGAAAATTTCAATTTTTATCCGTATTTTTTAGCTACGCTTTGGCTCTCTGATGTACCTTTGTACGTCGACGAGAATCCAATCACCACTTCTGCATCTAAACAAGACAGCCCCTTCAGTCCGTCGAAAAACGCCCATCAAGCGAAGATGGGCGTTTTTTAATAGACTATAGGCAGGCGCAGCTTTTACGGTTGCGCCTGCCCTGTTTATGTAATTCAGTGCGTATCCTTCATCGAAGCCAAAACTTCAATAAATTCCGCAAAAGGAGCCTTGCGTACAAACATATCGTAGAAGACCTTGATCATTGCCACGTCAGCGGCATCGGTGATCTCGCAGTACTTCGCCAAAGCGGCGGCAACACCGTTCTCACGGCAGTAGGTTGCGATCTCAACGGCGGCTGCATCGTCTGCGGGATCAAAGAGCAGACCTGCGGCAATACCCACCGCGATATGAGCGGGAACGCCGCCCTCCTCGCGAACCATCTTGAAGGCGCCAACCATACGGTCATTCGGACCAAGCTTTCTCTTGGTGTCCTTGCCCACACGGGTCAGCGTATCCACCAACATCTTGTTCTCAAAGCGGATCATCAGATCCTCCACGAACTGCATGGTGTCGTCCAGAGGCGCACCGTGACGCTTTGCCAGTCCTCTCGCGGACTCCAACAGCGCGCGGGTCAGAATGTACTTGACTTCCCCGTCGGTAGCGGTCTCGAATATGTAGTTGTAGCCCTTCTGATAGCCAACGTATGCGCTCAGAGCGTGACCCATGTTGTGGATCAGAAGCTTTCTCTCGATAAAGAAATTAAAGGGGGTAAAAGCAACCAGATTGGGGATCTTGGGCAACTCACATCCAACGGGACGGAAGCCTGCCAAGTCAACGGGCAACTCGTTGTAAGGCTCTGCGCAAACCGCAAGGGGATTTTCCTTCTTCAGCTCATCGGGCGTCGGAGGAACGGTTCTTCCCACGGATACGCAAACAAAGCCGATGTTCGCCTCGAACCACTCCTTGATGTCTGCGGGAATATTGGGCTCAACCAGTCCGTGCAAATACTCGTTGGAGCCGATCAGATTCTCACAGATCAGGATATTCAAAGGACGGTTAGCAGCCGCGCGCTTCACAATCGCCTCTGCCAACAAAGGAGCAACAAAGGGCAGAATGTTTACGCCCAAAGCCGTCGCGATAATATCACAATTTGCGATCGCCTCTACCACTGCGGCATTGTCTCGACCGTTGATGGCGCTCACGTTCTTTACCATCTCGGGAACGTACTTGTCTGTGCGGGTAAAGTAAATGGGATACTCGCCCTTCTCATTGATGGCGTTCACAGCCTCCGTGTTTACGTCAATGAAGGTGGTTTCATAACCGGACAGATAGAATTTCTGACCGATAAAGCCTCTGCCGATATTGCCGGCACCGTACATAATTGCTTTCATAAAACTCTCTCCTTTAGTATTTTTATGATAACACATTATACCATAATTTCATCAAAAATGCAATATCTTTTTTTAAAACAATAAAAATTTATCTATAAAGTTAAAAAAGCAACGAAAAACCCGTCGAAATCAACATTCCGACGGGTTTTTCTTAACCCTCCTCCCCGTATTTCCGCGGAGCAAGTCGCTCCTTGAGCATCATGTCCTTTACCTTCATCAAACGGGAGGTATTGCCACGCTCGTTTTCGTTCAGCTTCATTTTGATGGACCTCATGGAAACAAGATATCGGGGCATCATGCTGTATTCCAGCGCATTGATCCGTCGCCGCGTCCGCTCGATTTCCTTCGCCAGCCCGTCTGCTTCGGAGCGAATCCGCTGTGCTTGCCCCTCGGCTTCCCTGATTCATCTGATCGCTTCCTTCGCCAAATTCTCTCCGCCTTCTATCCAATCGAAAATCATACCCTTATAGATTGCTTCATATGGTTTCAGAATTTACAAGGACATTTCTTTTTGATTTTCTATATTTTTTCCTTGTTTTCTCCTTGGAGGAAGCTCTGTCCATTCGCCCCCCATACACAGCCATACCTTCCCTCCATCCATCAAAACGCCATCGGCTTTTTTTCGTTCCCGCCACGACAGCCGCCTGCATCCCAACACCCGCGCCACCTCCTGGGGGGGAATCAGACACCCCTCTGTCCGATGCCATACGTGGGCATCCGCCCCCCGCGCTAAAATTTCCCCGCCGCCCTTTCGCCCAAGACAAGCGTCAAGACGAACCGCTACCCAGTCTCTCTCCCGATCCTCCCACGGGATCCGCCCCTCCAGCGTATAACAAAAGGACGGATAGAAAAACCGCTTTTTGGGATCCTCACAAGCCTCGAAATCCTCCTCTGCCCTGCGGCGCAGCTCCCCCTCGCAGAATGCGCGCACCCCATCCGAAATCTCCTCGTAAAAGCCTGACAGCACCCCAAAGTCCTCCCGTGTGGGAAGAAGGATCCGATACCGAAGCACCTCCACGCCCGCCGAGCAAACCCTCCCCGTACGGTAAATCGATTCAGCCATATAAAAAACGACCGCCCTGTGGCAGTCCTCCTTTCAAGATTCTGGTATAGTGTATGGAAAAAAGAAAAAAATTATACCGTCCAAAACGGAATCGGGGAAGCTCCTCCCGTCAAAGACAAGAGAATCCTCCCCTTCCCATCACCTTCCGCTCTCCTCGGTCAGCCAGCGGATCGTCCCCGCCAGCTCCTCCGTCAGATCCCCCTTCGTCAGACGCCACCGCCAATTCGTTCCCACCGTGGAGGGACGGTTCATTCTGCCCTCCTCTCCCACGCCCAGATAATCCTGCATGGGAACAATACACGTGTTCGCTCCACTACCCATCAGACAGGCAAGCAACCGTCTCCTCAGCTCCGCGTTTGAGCCTTGGGGCAGACCCAGATATCGCCAAACCGTCTCCCGCTTCTCGAAAGGCAACGAGGCGATCCAAGCCGCCAGCGTAGGGTTGTCGTGGGTTCCCGTGTACGCCGCACAGTGTGCCCCGTATCGGTGGGGCAAATGCTCGTTGTGCTCCTCGTCCCCCTCGGATTCCTCCCAGCCAAACTGTAAGATTTTCATGCCCGCAAAGCCACTGTCCCGCACCAGACGGCGAACCGACTCGGTCACGTACCCCAGATCCTCGGCAATGATCTCCCGCTTTCCCAGCGACCGCTCCACCGCTTCAAACAGCTCCATGGCGGGACCCTTTTCCCATCGTCCCACCTTGGCATTCTTCGCGCCGTAAGGGATGGCGTAAAAGGAATCGAACCCTCGAAAATGATCGATCCGCACCACGTCGTACAACGAAAAGGAATGAGCAAGACGGCGGATCCACCAAGCAAAGTCCTCTGCCCGATGGGCATCCCAACGGTACAAGGGATTCCCCCAAAGCTGACCGTCGGGGGAGAACCCGTCGGGAGGACATCCCGCCACAGCCGAAGGCCGCCCCTCCCCGTCCAGCAAGAACAGATCGGGACGTACCCAAACGTCAACACTGTCGGCAGACACGTAGATCGGAAGATCCCCGACGATCCGAATCCCCCGCTCGTTCGCATACGCCTTCAACTCCCGCCATTGCTTCCAAAAGTAAAATTGAAGAAACCGACCAAATGCAATCTCCTCCGACAGCTCCCGTCGGCATCTCGCCAACGCATCGTCATCCCGTCTGCGAAGTGGCTCGTCCCATTGCTCCAAAGGCAAGCCCCCCAAACGTTTTTTGATTGCCAAAAAGAGCGAAAAATCCTCCAACCACCACGCCTCGTCCGCCTCAAATACCTGCTGCTCGGGACTCTTTCGCCCCCCGCTTCTCTCAAACGCCAAGCGAAGCAAGGGCATACGGACTTCGTATTGCTTCCCATAGTCCACGCCGCCGTCCTCACTCTCCAAGTGGGCACTCTCACACTCCTCCACCCGCAAAAGCCCTTCCTCACAAAGACACTCCAAGCTGATAAAATACGGATTCCCCGCAAAAGCGGAAAAGGACTGATAGGGCGAATCCCCCACGCTCGTCATTCCCATGGGAAGGATCTGCCAAAGACTCTGCCCCGATGCCGCAAGGAAATCCACAAATTCGTACGCCTCACGGGAAAAGCACCCGATCCCGTATCGGGATGGCAAGGAAAAAATCGGCAATAAAATGCCTGCTTCTCTCCTCATACCTCCTCCTTTCCACAGAGCTCTCCCGTCTCAAGCATCACACCAAAATGATCGGAAACCACGGGAAGATCCACTCCGTCAAAAACCGTTCGATAACGAAGCGCCGACATGCGGGGACGACACCAGATCTGATCGATCCGTATACCGTCGGCATCGTTCCCGTCCCCCCAGCCGTCGATGCCTCGCCGCGCCGTTTCTCTGCCCCGTCGGTCCTCCGCCAACAGATAGGCGTCAAAAAAGCCGTCTGCCGTGATCTGATCGTAACCCTCGTTCCGTACCTCGGCAGGATTGTTCCAGTCTCCCATCAGCCAGACATGATCCTTGTTTGCCAATGCGTCCCGCAACCGTTCCCATTCAAAAGAGAAGCCGCCCTCTCCCCCCCACCGACTCACGTGGGCGTTGCAGAACCAGTCCTCCCGCCCCTCTGGACGGATCATCAGCGCCATTCTGGTGCGCCAGTCCTCATAATCCCGATTGGGAGTGAGATAAATTGTCTCACTTGCGGCAATGGGAAAACGGCAAAAGGTCGCCAATCCCTCGTCGTACCTTCCGTAGCCGCGCTTGATGGGAAACCAAGTCCAGAAATATCGGATTCCCTCCGCGGAAAGCTTCTCCGAAAGCCAATAGGCATAGTTGTCCTCTCGGATCGGTATCGACGAGCCGCAGGGCACAAAGCGGGAAAGATTCTGTCCCAATACTATCGGGGTGCTCGGTGTTTGATTGACCTCCTGCAAAGCGATTACATCGGGGCGCTCTCGAAGGAGCGCCTCAAAAAAATCCTCTGCCCGACGGGGAAAGTCCTCGCCGACAAGACTATGGGTATTCAACGTTAACAGCTTCATTTCATCACCTCAAAGAATATCGTTGATATCCGATTTCAACACGTCCGCCTTGGGTCCGTATACCGCCTGAATCCCCGTTCCCTTCTTGATCAGACTCAACGCCCCCTCCGCGCGCCACGCCTCGGTGTCGGCAACGAGCTCGGGATCCTTCACCGTCACCCGCAAGCGGGTCATGCAGGAATCCACCAGTACAATATTCTCTCTTCCGCCTAAAAGGGCGATAATCCGCTGAGGCTGACCGTTTGTGTCGGTCACCGTCCGCGCCGTGGGCTCAGTGGTATAATCCTCGGCATTCTCGTCCATATAATTCCCCAATCTGCCGGGGGTGGCATATCGAAATTTCCCGATCATAAAATACGCCACGAAATATCCTACCGCAAAAAAGACGAGGCAGGCAATCAGGAATCGGATCACATCCCCTCCCAGCCCCGCACTGAGGGACATGGGCAATCGGGTCACAAACTCAATGTTGCCAAAGGAATGGAGACGAAGATCCACCACCCCCGAGATGGCGAAAGCAAGTCCCTGCAGAATCGCATATACCACGTACAGCGGGATGGCGCAGAACATAAACATAAATTCAATGGGCTCGGTTACCCCCGTCAGAAAGACCGCCAATGCCGCCGAGAAAAAGATGGAACGGTAGCGCTTCCGTTTATCCTTGTCCACACGGCGAAACATAGCAAGCGCCACGCCAAGCAGTAAGCCCGACGCGCCGATCATCTGTCCCACCTTGAAGCGGGCGGGAACAACAGTCGCCAGCAAGTTGTCGTAGGCGGCGGTGTTCCCCGCATTCTTGAAGTTGATCAGGTCGGTGATCCATGCCAGCCACAAGGGATCCTGCCCGAATACGGCAGAGCCTGCGTTCACACCCGTCTGAACCACATAGGTTCCTCCAAAGGAGGTGTAGTTCATGGGAATGGTCAACATATGATGCAGACCAAAGGGTAACAAAAGCCGCTCCAAAGTCCCGTAAATAAAGGGAGCCAGCACGGGGGAGGTATCTGCCGAATTGGCAATCCAGACCCCGAAGGAATTGATCCCCGACTGTACCACGGGCCAGACGACGGAAAGCCCCAGCGACACCACGATGGACCAGACGATCACCACCAGAGGCACAAACCGCTTTCCGTTAAAGAAGGACAACGCATCGGGCAGCTTGCGGAAATTGTAATATTTATTATACAGAATTCCTCCGAGGAAGCCTGCTATAATGCCCACGAATACCCCCATATTCAGCGCGGGCGCCCCCAGCACGGAGGTAAAATACCCGTCCACGGGGATCTCCTTGCCAAAGAGCGTGTGGGTCACCGCATCCGCGTCGGCAAGCATCTGTGAGGTCACGCCAAACAAAGAGCCCGTAATATTGTTGATCAGAATAAAGGAGATCACCGCCGCAAAGGCGCCCCCCGCCCGATCCTTTGCCCAAGAGCCGCCGATGGCAACCGCAAAGAGCAGGTGGAAGTTGTTGATGATCGCCCAACCGATGTTCTCAAGGATCGTGCCAACGGTAACCAACGCTCCTACGTCAGCCCCCAGCATGGCGACAAGCTTTCCCAAGCTGATGGCAAGCCCCGCCGCGGGCATCACGGCGATTACCACAATCAGCACCTTCCCCAGCTTCTGCAAGAAGTCAAAGCCCGCACCCCGCTCCTTCCTTTCTTTCTTCTGTTTTTTGCCCCTATCGGGCGTGCGCGCGACTTCTGTCTCCCCATGACCGCAAATTTCCAAAAGCCCGTCCTTTCCGCCTCGAACCGTCTCGGCGAGAACCGAGATCTTCGTTCCCTCAGGGGCATTGCAGATCAGTACAGGGGTCATGGGCGATATCCCCCTTTCTGCCAACAGCTTCAGATCTACCTCGGCGATCAGCTCCCCCCGCTTGACACGGGAGCCCACCTTGACGTATGTCCGAAAGCCCTTTCCTTCCAACGATACCGTCTCCAATCCCACGTGCACCAGCACCTCCATGCCGTCCTCGGATAAAAAGCCATAGGCGTGCTTGGCGTCCGCCACCGAGGTAATCTCTCCGTCTACGGGGCTGTAGATCTTCCCGTCGCTTGGCAAAATGGCGCATCCGTCCCCTAAAATCCTATCGGAAAATACCGTGTCGGGAACCTGCTCCAACGGAACCGTTTTTCCATCCATGGGGGCGACAAGATGCCCCGCTTGTTGTTTGCGTTCGGTTGCCACAATCCTTCTCCTTTCATTGATTGCTTCCTTTTTTTTGGTTTTTTCATAGTATACACAAAATCCCGACCGTTCAAACCTTTTCCCGAATTTTTTATTTTTCATTGACATTTTTCAAAAATATGGTATAATGTACCGAAAGTTACTCATAAAACCAACATCATTGCTTCTCCGTTCAAAAAATATTCTTGATGTATTCATATTTTTTTACAGTTTATTCACTGTATGGTACCAATATCATGATATAATTGTTGAGTAATCAAATGTTGAGCGGTCAATTTTTGAAAAGTTGACAGAAAGAGGAACCTATGGCACAACCGAGTTACTATAAAACCGAAAAAATCCACGATCTTCGCGAAATGCTGGAGCGTAGCGCGGCACAATACGGTGATCTTCCCGCCTTCCTGCAAAAGGTAGACGGAACCTATACGGAATATAGCTATGCCCGCTTCAAAAACGAGGTATTTGCCTTGGGCACGGCGCTTGCCGCCAGAGGATTTACGGGCAAGCGAGTCATCGTCACGGGAGAAAATTGCTACGAGTGGTGCGTCTCCTATATGGCAACGGTCTGCGGACTGGGCGTGATCGTTCCCGTAGACAAGGAGATTCCCGCAGAGGAGATTGCGAATATTGCCAAGATCTCCGAGGCATCCCTGATCCTTCACTCCTTCAAAATGAATTCCAAGCTGAATCTTGTGGATCCTTCAGTCAGCCTCGTTTGCTTTAACGAGCTTGCCGATCTAATCGAGGAGGGACGTCAGCTTCTGTCCGAGGGAAGCAAGGTTTATACCGATTGCTCCATCGACATTGACGCCATGTGCTCCCTGATCTTTACCTCGGGCACTACGGGTGTTTCCAAGGGAGTCATGCTTTCTCAGAGAAACATCTGCCACACGGTGGAAAATCTTGCCCGTATGGTCTATATCGATACCGAGGACCGCGCCATGTCGGTTCTTCCCCTTCACCACGTGTACGAATGCACCTGCGGATTCCTTTATCCGCTGTCCCGCGGCGCGTCGGTGGCGTTCTCGCAGGGCGTTCGCTATATTATGAAAAACGTGAAGGAGGTCAATCCAACCAAGATCCTCTGCGTACCGCTTCTGATCGAGACCATGTACCGCAAGATCTGGTCCAATATCCGCAAAAAAGGGATTGAAAAGAAGGTTCGCACGGTCATTGCCGTGACCGATAAGATCAAGCCCTATTCCGCAAGAATGGCGGCAAAGAAAAAGATGTTCGCGGAGATCCACGCCTCCTTCGGCGGAAAGCTGGATCTGCTGGTTTCGGGCGGTGCGCCCATCGATCCCGAGATCATCAAGGGGATGCGTCAGTTCGGTATCAAGGTGATTCAGGGCTACGGTCTGACCGAATCCTCTCCCCTTGCCGCAGTCAACCGCGACTGTTATTTCAACGACCGCTCAGCAGGCTTGGTTCTGCCCGAGGGTGAGCTGAAGATCATGGATCCTGCCGAGGACGGCACGGGCGAAATCTGCTATCGGGGTGACAACGTGATGCTTGGCTATTACGAAAGACCCGACCTGACGGCAGAGGTTAAGAAAAACGGATGGCTGTATACGGGTGACATCGGCTATATTGACGACAACGGATTTTTGATCATTACGGGAAGAAAGAAAAACGTCATCATTCGCGCCAACGGAAAGAACGTATTTCCCGAGGAGCTGGAGTCCTATCTCTGTCGAAACCGACTGGTTGGGGAAGCCATCGTCCTCAGCATGAAGAACGAAAAGAAAAACGAATACGACATCGTGGCGGTTCTCCGCCCCGACACGGAAGCGGCAGAGGAGCTTCTGGGCGAGGGCTACAGCGACTCTCTGCTGGAAGAAAAGCTGAACGAGGCGGTAACCGAGGTCAACGACATCGTTCAGACCTACAAGCGAATTGACGTTGCG
>JAFTPX010000057.1 GCA_017463065.1 Clostridia bacterium | reverse complement strand
CCAAACAGCTTTTCATAATTTTCGTATAGTAAAAAGCTTCTTTTTTCGTTTTTCATCGAGACCTCCCCCTTTTTTTCTTTATTCTACCCGAAAACAAAGTCTCAAATGGTTACCGAGAGTCTCATTCTGTCTCACTTTTGGGGGTATTTCCCTGTTGTTTTTCTGAAATTTCATACAAAATGATTATATATTTCTCATAGCTTCTTGCAAAAGTCCGAGGGATGTGGTATAATGATACAATGGATAATGGTGGCGTGTACCTATTTTGAATTGTTGAACGGAGAGATCGTATGACGAAGCTGATTCTTGCCTCCGCTTCCCCTCGGCGGCGTGAAATTCTGGAGGGACTGGGCGTGTCGTTTACCGTTCTCGCGGCAGATGCCGACGAGACCTGCCATCTGCCCGAGCCCTGCGCGTATGCCGAGGAGCTTGCCCGAAGAAAGGGTCAGGCGGCGTGGGCGCGGATCAAGCTGCGGCTTAAGGACGGGATCGACGACACCGACGGCGTGATTCTGTCCGCCGATACGGTGGTTGCTACCGAGAGAGAGATTCTCGGTAAGCCCAAGGACAGAGAGGACGCGATTCGCATGCTCCGTCTGCTTCGGGGCAGAGATCACGTGGTGGTGACGGGAATCGGCGTGACCGTGGGGGGCGTAACCCACACGGCAAGCTGTGTGACCCGTGTGTTCGTGGACAACGTCCCCGACGAGGAGCTGATTCGCTACGTGGATAGCGGCGACCCTCTGGACAAGGCGGGTGCCTATGGCATTCAGGGTGCCTTTTCCAAATGGATCGAGGGCATTGACGGCTGTTACTTCAACGTGGTGGGACTGCCCGTTCACGCCTTGAACCGTCTGTACTTTGCGGTGACGGGTGATTATCTGAGATAAGACGCCATGCGGAGGGAGCTCCGCAAAAAATACGAAGGAAAGGAGCATACGATGGCAAAGACGGTAGGTGTGGATCTGGGAACCGCCAATACGCTGATCTGCGTAAAGGGCGAAGGAATCGTGATCCGCTCCCCCTCTGTGGTGGCGATCAATCGGGACAGCCGAGAGATCCTGACTCAGGGTGCGGAAGCGAAGCGGATGATGGGCAAGACCCCCACGGGGATTCTCGCGTTTCGTCCCTTGAAGGACGGGGTCATTACCGATGCCGACGTGACGGCGGGTATGCTCCGAAACTATTTCCGAGCCATCGGGGCTATCTCCACCTTCAGCCGCCCCTTGGTGGTGGCGTGTATTCCCCATGGGGTGACCGAGGTGGAAAAGCGGGCGATGGAGGATGCCGCCTTTGAGGCGGGAGCGAGAAAAGTCTCGCTGATGGAGGAGCCCATCGCGGCTGCGCTGGGCATCGGACTGCCCTTGGGAGGCTCCCGCGGTATGATGATCGTGGACATTGGCGGCGGAACCACCGAGGTGGCGGTGATCAGCATGGGAGGAATCGTTGCCTCTCACTCCCTGCGGGTAGCGGGGGACGAGATGGATTCCTCCATCGTGGCCTATCTGCGCAAGACCCGTGGGGTTCTCGTGGGAGAGAGCACCGCGGAGGAGCTGAAGCTCCGCGTGGGCGTGGCACACAGAGAGCTGGATCGAGGTACGATGGCAGTTAGCGGAATGAGCCTGCAGAGGCGTATGGGTGTGACGGTGGAGATCGCCTCGGGAGAGGTGAGAGAGGCGCTGTCGGCGGATCTGGATCAAATCGTTCTGGCAATTAAGCAAACGCTGGAGCAGACCCCGCCCGAAATTTCCTCCGACCTGTATGACTTCGGTATTATGCTGACGGGAGGCGGCAGTCTGTTGCCCGGACTCGGCAGATTGCTTTACGAGCGGACGGGCTTGCGGGTGCGGTTTGCCAAGCGCCCTCTGGAAAGCGTATGTAACGGAATTTTCCGTGTCATCAATCAAGCCAACCTTCCCGAGGAATTTTTGCATTATCGGGAACGGTAAGGCGGGAAAGAAGGAGGATCAAGGGTGAAAAAGGAACGGATCAGCTCAGCGACCGACGGCGGCGCGGAGGGCGTAACCCTATCGGCACAGGACGCGTATGCGGCACGGTTGCGTGGATTTGAGAATTTTTACTTGTTTTTGGTGGTGGGATGCGGCGTGCTTTGTGCCGTGGCAATCCTGATCGCCGTGTATTATAAGGTGTCTGTCGGCGTGCTTGCCGCCGTGCTGACGGCACTGATCTATCGGTACTTCCTCGGGGACGAGCTGAAGAAGCAGCTGGGACTGACGGCGTGTCGGGTCTCGGACGGATTGGCGGTGCGAGTGGTACGGCGGAATGCCGATACCGAGGAGCTCCGCCTGCCCGCGCGCCTTTTGTGGCTGGACGTGACCGAGCTTACGGGGATTGAGGACGGTCAGGGCGAGGGCGTGACGGCACTGTATCTGCCCGCTACCCTCAAGCGAATCGCCGAGGATGCTCTTGCCAATTGCCCCTCCCTGCAAACCCTGTATTTTGACGGCACCCCAGAGGAATGGGATGCCGTCCAAAAGCCCGAGCTGTCGGGGATTGAAATGATAGCGAAAGAGGTATGAGAACGCGAGGGATGCGTTAGGGAGAACCTTCTTTCGAGAAGGTTCCCCCTAAGACCCCTTCCAAGAACTTGCCGGCAGGGACTTGATTGGGATTGAAGTCTCTGCGCGGATGGATTTGGGTGCGAATACGGGACGGGAGGCGAAACGCCTCCCGTCCCGAAAACGATAAAATTCCCGCAAACATTATTTTCAGGAGGTACTATGTCACGTCGGGTAAAAAACGCGCATATATCGGCAAGATACTTGACGTTGGGTCTTGCCTTCGGTGGGATGTGTCTTGCCTTTGTAATTGCCCTTGGGGTCACGCAGCTTCGGGGACCGCAGCTATTCGGGAAGGATCAGGAGGAGGGCTATGTGCGCACCTATACGGTTCCGGGCGGTCGGGGAGAGCTCTACGACTGTGAGGGCAGATTGCTGGTGGGGAACTCTACCAGCTACGACTTGATTTACGAATACGGGGCGATGCCCGACACGAGACGGGAGGTAAACCAGTCCCTGCTTGCGACCTATGACGCCATCCTGCGGACGGGAAACGGGGACAAGCTCTCGGAGGATGTGTTTCCCCTGGAGGGAACCTATCCGAATATGAAGCTGACGGCAAAGCGGAGAGATTCGTCGTCTGCCTATGGGAAAGCCTACGCCCGCTTCCTTGAGCGGCAGGAATGGGAGGACGGGGAGACTGATGCCCAGCGGGTAATGAAATATTTTACCAAACGCTATTCCTTGTTGGAATCGCTGTATACGAACGAGGAAATTACAACGCTCATGCGCTTCTATTACGAAATGGAGCGGGTGGATTTCGGGCAGTATGCCTCTTATACCGTGGCGTCCGACGTGAATATGGATCTGATCACCTCCTTGGAGGAATCCAACATCGAGGGCGTGAACTTCTCCCTTCGATCGGAGCGGGTCTACGCCTACCCCGGCATCGCCTCCCATATTCTGGGACAGCTTGGCAGAATCACCGCCGAGACGGCGGACTATTATCTGGGGCAGGACTATCCGCTGGATGCCCTTGTGGGCGTGTCGGGATGCGAGGCGGCGTTTGAGGATCGGCTTCGGGGCAGAGACGGCGTGATGGCGATTCGCTACGACGACGACGGGAACATGATCGAAAAATATTACAAGGTCGAGCCGAAGAGCGGAAACGACGTGTACCTGACCATCGATATCGATCTTCAGCTTGCCGCCGAGGAGGGCTTAAAGACCAACGTTTCTATGGTACAGGGCTCCGATGCGGGAGCGATCACCGTACTGGATCCCAACACGGGAGCGGTTCGCGCCATCGCCTCCTATCCCACCTATGATCTGACCAAATTCGAGAGCGCGGACTATTACGCCTCCCTCCTTGCTGACGGGAATCTGCCGCTGTATAACCGCGCCCTGCAGGGTGTGTACGCCCCGGGTTCGACTTATAAGATCGGCGCGGCGCTTGCCGCCTTGGAGACGGGAGCGATCACCGCAAGCGATACCCAGACCTGTCACGGTGCCTATCCCTTTTACGATAAGCCCAGCTGTCTCGGTCAGCACGGCACTATCGGCGTGACCGAGGCGATTCGAGAGTCCTGCAACGTGTTTTTCTATTATCTGGGCGAGGCGATGGGGATTGACGCGATCACCCCCTATACCCAGAAGCTGGGACTTGGCGTGAGTACGGGTATTGAGCTGTCCGAACGGGCAGGGATTGTGGCGGGACCCGCTTATCGGAAGGCGAACGGTCTTGTGGACTGGCAGGTGGGTGACAATCTGTCTGCCGCCATCGGTCAGTCGGATCACGGCTATACCCCCTTACAGTTGAGCGTGTACCTGTCTACCGTGGTCAACGGAGGAACCCGATACCGTGCCCATCTGTTGGATTCGGTACGGGAGTTTTACACGGGAACGGTGGTGGAACAGACCCAAGCAGAGGTTTTGGAAACCGTGGACTTTTCCGATGCCACCTACGATCTGCTGATCGATGCCATGGGGCAGGTTGTGAATCACAACTATACGTTGCAATCCTATTTTCGGGACGTGCCCGTTACCGTAGGCGGAAAAACGGGTACGGCACAGGTCACGGGAAAGACCGACTACGCCGTGTTCTGCGGCTTCGCCCCCTTGGATTCTCCCCAGCTTGTGATCTCCTGTGTTCTGGAGGAGGGAGCCAACGGTGCCCGTGCCGCTTACGCCGTATCAAGAGTCATGAAGACCTATTTTGAAAAGAACGCCCCCGCGGCGGAATAAAGGATGCGAGGGACGTAGGGGATGCGTTAGGGAGAACCTTCTTTCGAGAAGGTTCCCCCTAAGACCCCTTCCAAGAACTTGCCGGCGGGGACTTGAATGGGATTGAAGTCACTGCGCCGACAGTAAGAAACCATTTGCCAGTGTTTTCTTTTGCCTACTTTATCTTTTGT
>JAFTPX010000022.1 GCA_017463065.1 Clostridia bacterium | reverse complement strand
GATTCCATGGAATCAATGCAAGCACGAATGCCAACCATTCTCCTCCCCATAGTTTCAACAGATTGAATATGGAGCTGATTGCCAGATCCTTGGTGTTTTTTCTTGCTTTTTCAGTCATGATGATACCTCCTATTGCAAGGCAGAGAAGAGCTCTTCCGCCGATTGCCTGAGCTTCGATGCCGCGTGGGCGTAGATCATGACCTGTAGGATCCGAACGAGCTGCCTTCGGGCATTGGGCAGGGAACCGTCGAAATCCGCACAAGCCTCCTCCGCCGCATTCAGAACCGATTGCTTGTCGGAGGTGTTGAACCGATGATCCGCCAACAGATCGACGTAGCGGTGGTAAAGCTCATCGTCGCCGATCAGATCATCATTTGGGTCATTTGGTGATCCGCCGATGATATGGATCAAACTGCAGATCCGTTCGATCTGAATGGTCTCGCGGAGCATATTGATGATGACGATCCGCGCGAACTGTTTTTTGGAATACAGTCGTTTTACTGGTGGGGTAACAAAGCCGCGCTTGACCCAGTTCTGGATCAGATACGGCTCCAGTCCCGTCATCACAGAAACCTGTGACAGGGTGATCCCTCCGGTGGCAAAGATGCCGTCAAACAGCAATTTCGAGCTTCCCTTATCGAGAGAAGTCGTTTCGATCGTTGTTCCCGGAAATGTACTTGACATGATTTCACCTCCTGTTCGGACTGTTTTTCTCTGCAACATGATTATATCACATGGTCAAGCGATTGTCAAGAACGGGCGGATGATTTTTTGGAATTCTACGATTTATACAGTTTTGGAGAGCGGAACTATCGATTTTGACGAATCCCAAGGATATTTTTTGAAGAAGAAAGAATCTTTTTTTCGGGGAAAAGAGAAAAAAACAAAAAACACTTTACAAATGAGGGAAGAATATGGTATAATAATTATTATCTTTTCATTTCTATTTATACTCGAAGGGAGTTCATATGAGTAGCGAAACCATTCAGATTTTGATTGCGATGATTCTGTATATGGCAGTTGTCATCGGAATCGGCATTTGGTTTGCCAAGCGGGCAAACAAAAACTCGGAAAACTATTTTCTCGGAGGACGGTCACTGGGACCTTGGGTAACGGCAATGAGCGCGGAGGCATCCGACATGAGCGGATGGCTTTTGATGGGATTGCCGGGGGTGGCATATTGGTGCGGATTGGCAGACGCCGCGTGGACGGCGATCGGTCTTGCCATCGGTACTTATCTGAACTGGCTGATCGTTTCCAAACGGTTGCGTCGGTACAGTGTCAGAGCCAACAACTCCATTACCCTTCCCGAATTCTTCTCTAACCGTTTCCGTGAGAAGAATAAGGTGTTGATGACGCTGTCGGCGTTGTTTATCCTCATTTTCTTTACCGTGTACGCGGCAAGCTGCTTCGTGACCTGCGGTAAGCTGTTCTCCACCTTGTTCGGCACTCCCTACGTGGCAATGATGATCGTAGGCGCGGTGTTCGTGCTGGTGTATACCATTCTAGGCGGCTTCCTTGCGGAGAGCGCATCCGACTTTATGCAGAGCATCGTGATGATCGTTGCGCTGGTCGTTATCGTGGTGTTGGGAACCATCACCGCGGGCGGTCTTGGTGCGGTGATCGATAACGCGCAGTCGATCCCCGGCTTCTTCGAATTCTTCGGTCTGGCAACTCCCTCGCTGAACGAGGCGGGCGAGCAGATCGTCAGAGAGGGCGCGCCTGTCTTCGGTGAAAAAACGGGCTACAGCATCCTCAGCGTGTGCTCCATGTTGGCGTGGGGTCTGGGTTACTTCGGTATGCCTCAGGTGCTTCTGCGGTTCATGGCAATCCGCCACGAGAAAGATCTGAAGCGCTCCAGACGGATCGCAATGATCTGGGTGGTGATCTCTCTTGCCGTTGCCGTATTCATCGGTATTATGGGAAGAGCGGTATATCCCACCGAGCATCTGACCGCGTCGGCTGCGGAAAATATCTTCATTACGTTGGCAACCAATTCCTTGCCCGCAATTCTGGCGGGATTCGTGATGGCGGGTATTCTTGCCGCAACCATCAGTTCTTCCGATTCCTACCTTCTCATCGCCGCATCCGCGGTGGCGAAGAACGTATATCAGGGAATTATTAAGAAGAAGGCAACCGATAAGCAGGTCATGCTGGTTACCAGAATCACCCTGTTGGCGATTGCCGTCATCGCGATGGTGATCGCTCTGGACGAGGACAGCGTGATCTTCAACATTGTTTCCTTCGCTTGGGCAGGCTTTGGCGCGACCTTTGGTCCTCTGATGCTGTTCTCGCTGTTCTGGAAGAGACTGAACCGCTCGGGTGCCATTGCGGGTATGGTCAGCGGCGCGGGAATGGTGTTTCTGTGGAAGCTGGTCATCAGCAAGCTGGGCGGAGCATTTGGCATCTATGAGCTTCTGCCCGCGTTCATCTTCTCTTCGATTTGTATCGTAGTCGTATCTCTCCTGACCGCGCCTCCCTCCAAGGAAATCGAGGAGGATTTCGAGGCTGTCAAGAACGGTTCGGCAGAGTAAGATTCTAAAAACGGAGAAATCGGTATAAAAAAGATTCCGGATAAGCTTTGGTTTATCTGTGACATGATAAGAAGTTAAAAGGAAA
>JAFTPX010000021.1 GCA_017463065.1 Clostridia bacterium | reverse complement strand
TAAAAATCTGCAATAAAATTATCTATGGCCTTTTGTCTTTGAAATCTGATTTCATATTTTGATAGAAAATCGTACCACAAATGATTTTCCTGCGGTGTTGCATTTTTGCGAAGATCTTTTGCAAGAGTAATATTCTTTTCGTTGTAATCAAGCGACATACTTACTCCTCCAAAGTTTTATCGTTTCCATTATAACACAAATCGGCAGAGAAAACAAGTTCTCTGCCGAAGTTTTTGTGCTTGTAATTTCTCCGTTAAGAACAATAGAGAAATTCCGCATTGGCTTTTAGTTGTTTATTGGATTCCATCATTTGTTCGCCGCAGGCTTTTTATTCGTAATCATCTTGATTACAAAGAGAGTAGCCACGGTCAGTACGATCCCCAGAGGCAGACAGATCCAGATGTTCTGTACGAATCCGGAGATCACGAACATCACGAAGGAGATTGCCGCCACGGTGATGGCATAGGGAATCTGGGTGGATACGTGGTTGAGGTGGTTACACTGACCGCCCGCGGAGGACATGATCGTCGTGTCGGAAATGGGGGAGCAGTGGTCGCCGCAAACCGCGCCCGCAAGGCAGGCGGACATACCGATGATCAAGAGCTCGGTGCCGGGCTCGAAGATTGCGGTAACGATGGGAATGAGAATACCGAAGGTGCCCCAAGAGGTTCCCGTCGCGAAGGAAAGTACGCAAGCAACCAGGAAGATGATGGCGGGAAGGAGAGAACCGAGAGCTGCTGCCTGTCCGCTCATGACGTAGCCTACAAAGTACTTTGCGCCGAGGATGGTGGTTATGTTCTTCAGGGCCGTTGCGAAGGTCAGGATCAAAATTGCGGGAACCATTGCCACGAAGCCCTGAGGCACGCAGTCCATGGATTCCTTAAAGGAGATGACACGACGGCAGAGCATGTAAACGATAATGACAACCAGAGCAACCAGACCGCCCCAAGGCAGACCAACGGTAGCATCGGTGTTTGCGAAGGAGTCGACGAAATTTACACCGTCCAGAATTCCGCCTACGTAAACCAGAGCGAATACGCAAGCAACGATCAGGAATACGACGGGAAGGACCAAATCGATGACCTTGCCCTTGGAGGAGGGGGCCACCTCGGGAACCTCGTTTTTTTCGCCGCTGGTGTAAAGATCGTTGTTCTCGATGGCATTCAGCTCATGGATGCGCATAGCGCCGTAATCAAGGCTCATGATGGAGATTGCCACCACGAAAACGAGAGTCAGAATGGAGTAGAAGTTGTAGGGGATCGCGCTGATAAAGAGCTTCAGCCCCTCCCCTTCCTCCGCATAGCTTGCCACAGCGGCAGCCCAGCTGGAGATGGGAGCGATCATACAGATGGGAGCGGCAGTTGCGTCAATGATGTACGCAAGCTTCGCACGGGAAATGCGCTTGCTGTCAGTAACGGGACGCATCACCGAGCCAACCGTCAAACAGTTGAAGTAGTCGTCTACAAAGATCAGCACGCCGAGAAGGAAGGTAGCCAGCATAGCGCCCGTGCGGCTCTTGATATGGGTTTTTGCCCAGTTTCCGAATGCGGCGGAGCCGCCTGCCTTGTTGATGAGCGCGACGATGATCCCCAGCTCCACAAGGAAGATGAAGATTCCTGCACTGCCAGAAACGGCAGAGATCAGTCCGTCATTGATCAGACTATCCATGGTCCCCGTAAAGGAGAAATCGGAATAGAGCAGAGCACCCGAAAGGATACCGATAAAGAGAGAACTGTATACTTCCTTGGTGATCAGTGCCAATCCGATGGCAATCACGGGAGGCAACAGTGCCCAAAGCGTACCGCGAACGACCCCCTCACCCTCGCAGGTCTCGCACAGCAGCGCGCCCAATCCCTCACAGTCGGGACAGTCCACAGTTCCGTTTGCCGCGTTTGTGACTCCTGCTGCGACAAGCAGAGCCAGAATAACCACAGCGGCAATGATAAGTGTGATTTTCTTTGACTTTGTCATAAAGTCCTCCTGAATATAAAGTTAATATTATAATACCATATTATTCATAAATATTCAAGAGATTTTCAAAAATCGTCAAATTTTTTAAAATAAAGAGGGGAAAATGGAGAAATTTTAACAAATTTCGAGTCAGGATGAACGACGGTGTCGTGGCTTGGCACTTTTTTTCATACCGAGATAAGCGCCGAGGATGGAGAAGGCGATCGTCAGTCCGCGGAGCAAGAGGGAGATTCCGAGGGAGAAGCCTTCCGATTCGCCAAGAAAAATCGTGAGAAACCAGAAAAATACGGCAAGCAGAATGCCGCAGATCGATCCGTGAAACAGGGCTTGAGATCGACTCTGCTTCGTGGCAACCCATCCGCCGATAAGAGCGGACATATAAAGAGCGATCAACCCCACAGGGGTGATCAGGCGGTTGGGATCATCGACAGTACAGCAAATTGCCGCACCCAAAAAAAGAAATGCTGCGGCGGCGCCCAATGCGGCAGCCGCGCCGAGGGCGGATTCCTTCAAAAGCACGGAAAAGGATCCGTCGCTCGTTCCACCAGTATGGTGAGAGCGTCTCGCTTTCGTTTGTTTGTTTCGCTGTTCCATTGTAATCGTACTCCTTGCGATAGTCTTTGCTTCTATGTGTATGGAAAGGAGTCCGTGAATATGACGGTTTTCTTCATTCATATAAAGTTAACAAAACAAAAAAACGTCTTTCTTGAAAAAAAAACAAAAATATGGTAAAATATAATTAAAATTGGGGTAGAATGGTTTGCGTAGAAGCAAATGTGTTTTTACCACTTGCAAAAGTATCAAACGGAGGCAAAAATATGGGACAAACAGATGAAAAGGTGTACGGCTTGTCCAAGGCGAGGTTGGAGTCGATTTTTGATGGGGGAACCTTTGTGGAAATCGGAGCTTACACGAAGCGTGCCGATTCTCAAGCAGATTTTGAAAGCGTGGTGTGCGGTTACGGTGCTGTGGAAGGGAGGCTGGCTTTCGCTTTTATTCAGGATAGCGGCAGAACCAAAGGGGCGTTTGGAGAAAGACACGCCAAGAAGATTGCGGCACTGTATGAGCTGGCGGTGAAGAACGGCGCTCCGATCATTGGGGTGTTTGACAGCGCGGGAGCCGTCATTTACGACGGTGCGCAGGCACTTGCCGCTTACGGTAAGCTGATGAAGAAGATTTCCGACGCATCGGGCATCATTCCTCAGATTGCCGTCATTGACGGTGTTTGCGGCGGTTCCTCGGCGGTAGCGGCATCGATGTTTGATTTTGTAGTAACGGTTAAGGATCACTCCAAGCTGTACGTGAACCCGCCCTTCGTTGTCGGCGAGACGAAACCCGCCGTTGCGCGGGGACTTTCCGCCTACGAAGCGCAGGACGAGGCAAGCGCATTCGGGTTCGTTCGCGAGCTGATCGCAATTCTTCCGCAGAACAATGCGGACGCGTCTTATACAGACAGCGCGGACGACTTGAATCGTACGGTGTCCGTGGATGTCGAGACCGATGCGGCAGAAGCTCTGGTAGGTGCGATTGCCGATGATGGAAAATTCACGAGACTGTATGCGGACTATACCGATACGGCACTTCTGGGCTTTGCTTCCTTTGGCGGTGTGCTGACGGGAGTGATCGCTTCCCAGCCCGCTAAGAAAGGAATTTTGACGATCGGGACGGCAAGAGCCGCCGCTAAGCTGATTTCTTTCTGTGACAGCTTCGGTATTCCCGTGCTGACACTGGTGAACAGTGAGGGCTTGGAGGTAACGGTCGAGGCGGAGAATGCTGCTTACGCATCGGAGCTGGCAAGACTGGCGTATGCCTACACCACCTCGGAAAATGCCAAGGTGACCGTTGTGGTCGGCAAAGCGTACGGTGCGGCGTTTACTCTCCTCGGTTCCAAGTCGGTTGGCGCGGATATCGTATTTGCCCTTCCTACCGCTTGTGTCAGTGTTCTGTCGCCCGAGGCTTCGGTAGCGTTTGTCTGGAATGACAAGGTTGGCGAGCGGAGCAGAGAAGAGCTGGAAGCGGAATGGAAGGAAAGCTGCGGGTCTGCCCGTGAGGCGGTGGACGTGGGAGAGATCGACGATATTGTAGAGCCTTCCGAGCTTCGCAAGAGAGTTTGCGCGGCAATTGGAATGTTATCCGCGAAGGCTGACGGGATTCCTACCCGTAAGCATGCGAATCTGCCTCTTTGATCGGAGGGTGTCTATGAACGTAGCTGGAATAAAAAACGTAGCGATTGCGGTTCGTCCCGACGGAACCTATGAGCCATTTTCAATAGAAGCATGGCAATACGTCGGACAAATGATATTGCTGGGAATGGGCATGATATTTGCTGTGCTTGCCATTTTGTGGGCGGTGTTGGCAATCTTCAAGCTGATCTTTGCCGGCAAAACGCCAAAAGAACCCAAAGCCAAGTACGCAAAAGAGGGACGGAGCTCTACTTCGGATTCCAAAGAGGAGCACTCCGCCGCGGTTGCCGCAAGTGCGGAATCCTGTCAGGAGGATGAGGCGGCGTTGGTGGCGGTTCTTACCGCTGCCGTTGCCGCGTATCGTGCGGCGGAGAGTTCCGACGGGACATCGGATGGCGGATTTCGCGTGGTATCCTTCCGAAGAGTGGGAAGCGGACGCGCTTGGAACGAAAAGCATTGAAGCATATGGAAACACTGTGAATCAATCCATTGAATTTTTTGAAAGGGATAGGTAATTTCAATGAAAACTTATAATATTACTGTCAATGGCGCAACGTACGTTGTAACCGTAGAAGAGGTAGCAAACGGAACGGCTTCCGCTCCTGTCGCTGCCCCCGCGCCCGCACCTGCACCCGCGGTAGCACCCTCTTCCGTAGGGAAGGCAGGTTCTGTTGTCATCAAGGCTCCCATGCCCGGTAACATCATGAAGGTGAACTGCACGGTGGGCGACACCGTCAAGAAGGGAGATGTTCTGGTGGTTCTAGAGGCAATGAAGATGGAAAATGACATTTGCGCACCCGCGGACGGTGTGGTTGCCAGTGTGGACGTCAGTCAGGGCACAACCGTGGAGACCGACACGGTTCTGGTTACGCTGAACTGATTTTCCCAATATGAATCAAAAACAATATTGAAAGGAAAACAGTAAGGAATGCTCGAAAGTTTACTCAATTTCTTAAATACCACAGGCATAGCCCGACTGTTGAGTGAAAGAGACTGGAAGCCTCTTGTCATGTATATTTTGGTAGCGGTACTCGTTTATTTTGCCATCGTCAGAAAATTTGAGCCTTTGCTTCTGCTACCTATTGCGATCGGTATGCTTTTGACGAATCTTCTGGGAGCGAATATGTTCCATCTGGACTTCTTTATCGCGGATGAGATCAGTTTCAGTCAGGTTCTTCACCACGGCGGTCTTCTGGACCTTTTGTACCTTGGTGTCAAGCTGGGAATCTATCCTTGTCTGATCTTTATCGGTATCGGCGCGATGACCGATTTCTCTCCGTTGATCTCCAATCCCAAGAGTCTGCTCATTGGAGCGGGTGCTCAGCTTGGTGTATTCGTGGCGTTTGCGGGAGCATTGCTCTCGGGTGTCTTTACCCCACAGGAGGCATCGGCGATCGGTATTATCGGCGGTGCGGACGGTCCTACGGCGATTCTTGTGACAAAAACGCTGGCGCCAGCTTTGCTTGGCGCGATTGCCATTGCGGCATATAGCTATATGGCACTGATTCCTATGATCCAGCCTCCCTTTATGAGATTGTTGACGACAAAGAAAGAACGTCAGATCAAAATGACGACACTGCGTCAGGTGTCCAAGACTGAAAAGATCCTGTTCCCGATTGTTGTTACCTTTGTGGTGGGATTGATTCTTCCCGATGCGGTAACCCTGATTGGATGCTTGATGTTCGGTAATTTATTGAACGTTTGCGGCGTAACCGACCGTTTGTCCAAGACCGCGCAAAATGAGCTGATGAACATCGTGACTATCTTCCTCGGAATATCCGTGGGGGCTACGGCAAGCGCCGACAATTTCCTTCGTTGGGAAACCTTGATGATCATAGCGCTTGGTTTGGTGGCATTCACGATTTCGACCTGCGGCGGTCTGCTTACCGCAAAAATTATGAACTGGCTGTCTGGCGGGAAGATCAATCCCTTGATCGGTTCCGCGGGCGTATCTGCCGTTCCCATGGCGGCAAGAGTAGCCCAGATGGAAGGGCAAAAGGAAGATCCATCCAACTTCCTGCTGATGCACGCAATGGGTCCCAACGTGGCAGGTGTCATCGGTTCTGCCGTAGCGGCAGGTGTGTTCCTTTCCTGGAGCTTCTGATAAAATGACTGGAGGTTATAATAAAAATGGTAAAGGTTAAAATAACGGAAACCGTTCTCCGCGATTCGCACCAGTCGTTGATCGCGACGAGAATGACCACGGAAGAAATGCTTCCCATTCTCAAAGAATTGGATGAGATCGGCTACTACTCCTTGGAGGTATGGGGCGGAGCGACCTTCGACTCCTGCTTGCGCTTTCTGAACGAGGATCCTTGGGAGAGACTCCGCAGAATCCGTGCGGAGGTGAAAAACACCAAGCTGCAGATGCTCTTCCGCGGACAGAACATTCTGGGCTATCGTCACTATTCTGACGACGTAGTGGAATATTTCGTACAGAAATCCATCGCCAACGGTATTGATATTTTGCGTATCTTTGACGCCCTGAATGACCCTCGCAACTTAGAGACCGCCATCAAGGCGACCCGTAAGGAGAACGGACACGTTCAGGCGGCGATCTGCTATACCACCGACCCCGAAAATAAGATCTATACCACCGAATACTTTACGAATTACGCCAAGACCTTAGAGGGAATGGGCGCGGATTCGATTTGTATCAAGGATATGTCGGGACTGTTGAAGCCCTATGACGCCTATGAGCTGGTTAAGGCGTTGAAGGAGACCGTGAAGGTTCCGATTCAGCTCCATACCCACTACACCTCGGGATTGGCATCTATGACTCTTCTCAAGGCGATTGAGGCGGGCGTGGACGTAGTGGATACCGCAATCTCTCCCATGGCAATGGGTACCTCTCAGCCTCCCACCGAGTCCTTAGTGGCAACCCTTGCGGGGACGGAATACGACACGGGTATCGATCTGGGACGGCTTGACAAGATCACCAAGTACTTCACGCCTTTGCGTGAAAAATATCTGGAGAGAGGACTGCTGGACCCCAAGATGCTCAAGGTAGACGTCAACGCCCTGATTTATCAGGTTCCCGGTGGAATGTTGTCCAATCTGGTTTCTCAGCTGAAGCAGGCAGGGAAGTCGGATCAGCTGACGGAGGTGCTGGAGGAGGTTCCGCGTGTCAGAGCCGAATCTGGTTACCCGCCTTTGGTTACGCCTTCCTCTCAGATCGTTGGCACGCAGGCGGTATTGAACGTTATCGGCGGCGAGCGGTACAAGATGGTTACCAAGGAATTCAAGGGAATGGTGCAGGGACAGTACGGTAAGACTCCCGTCCCCATCGACCCTGTCTTCGCTCGGAAGATCATTGGAGATACCGAGCGGATCACGGGTCGTCCCGCGGATGCGCTGGCACCCGAGCTGGATGCTCTGCGCGAGAAGATCAAGCCCTATCTGGAGCAGGACGAGGACGTTCTCTCCTACGCGCTCTTTGAGCAGGTCGCTCTGAAATTTTTTGAGTACAGAAAAGCAAAGAAATACGGCTTGGATGCCGAGCATGCCGACGCGGCTCTCGGAATCCATCAAGTATAAAGAAACCAATAAAAACGCACACGCCGTAGCGTGTGCGTTTTTATTGGTTGGAATCAAGCGTTGACGTTCAGCCACTCGTTTGCCTTATCCGCGGACATGCGCTTGATATCTTCCTTTTTGTAGGGAGACTCTGCGCCACCGTTGGTGTAAAGGAAAAACTTGCCGCTCGCCGTCTTATACAGACTTTCTTCGTAGCCATCGGCATCGCCGAATGCGCCAAAAACCTTTTTGGCAACCAGCTCGGATACCTCGGTATCATACTCTACCTTACAAATGACTTTTTTCATGTTTTTTCCGTCCTTTCTAAAAAATAAACTTCAACTTACAAGTATAGTATAACATATCCCCGGGAAGAATGCAAGAGCTTTTTGGGGAGAAATCTTATGGAAATTTTTCACTTGATTACATCAGCCCGAGAAGGGCGTAGATCAAATAGGTGCCTACGCTCAGTAACATCAACACCGCCAGAATCCAGCAAAGGATTCTCGTGCCGAGTGAGGAGAGCTTTTTGTTGTGTTTCACGGAAGCGTCTCCTCTCAGGATTCAATTTTTAGTTGAAGAATCTTCAGATCGTCGTCAGCCAGAAGCTGTCCCGATGCGGGGAGCTTCAGCTTGCGGTAGCCCTTTAGACGGTCGTATTTCTCGTCTATGTTTCGTAAGGCACTACGCAGCTCCTGTCCCTTCTTCATGGTCATCAGCGTGACACCGCCCGAGGTACGGGTGGACTTGATGGGGATCAGAGAGGTTTTGAGAATAATGGCTCGGTCGGCGTTGTTGATCAGCATGATCTCAAAGGGCGCCTTTTCCTTTTCGTAGAACACCCCACAGATGGGAGAGGCATCGGAATACGCGCCTACCAGCTTGCGGCGGTTGCCCTTGGTTTCGTAGTTGGTCACGGGGATTCGAACACCCTTGCCGTTTTTGAAAATAAACACAAAGTATTCGCCTGCGGGATAACCGCTTTGTACCCGCATAAAGATCGGCTTTTCGCCCTCATCCATGCCGAGCTTGGCAGGGAGGTACTCGCCCAATGCCGATGCCTTGACACAATCGAAGTCGGCGGTCTTGGCGCGGTAGATCTGGCAACGGTCGGTGATAAAGATCAGATCGGAGAGATTGTCGGTATCCTCCTCAAAGAGCATCTCGTCGCTTTCCTTCAGGCGCTGTTCGTCGTTTCCGCGGAGGGATTGCAGGGTGATCTTCTTGAAATAGCCCTCCTTGGTCATATAGATCCGTACGTTGTAGTTCTCGGGGGTTTTGTCCTCTACGTAGGTGGTCACATCGTCCGCGTGAATCAGCTGAGTCTTTCTGGGCTGACCGTATTTCTTTTTGATCTCGTTGAGTTGGGAGGCGATCAGTGCCTTCATCTTCAACTCGTCACCCAGAATTTCCTCAATCTTCGCGATCTCCGCCTGCAGACCCTCAATCTCAGCGATGCGGTTGATGATGTATTGCTTGTTCAGGTTTCTCAGCTTGATCTCCGCGATGTACTCCGCTTGGATCTGATCGATGGAGAAGCCCTTCATCAAGTTGGGGATCACGTCCTCTTCCTTTTCGGTATGACGGATGATCTTGATCGCCTTATCAATGTCCAACAGGATTTTGCCCAGTCCCAACAAAAGGTGGAGCTTGTCCTTTTTCTTTTTCAGATCGAAATTCAGCTCACGGCGCAGACAGTTCATGCGGAAGCGGATCCACTCGGTCAGAATTTCCAATACACCCATCTGACGGGGGGCGGAGTCCACCAGAATATTGAAATTACACTTAAAGCTGTCCTCCAGTGCCGTCACGCGGAACAATCGGGTCATCAGCTTGTCGGGATCCACGCCTCGGCGAAGATCCAAGGTCAGCTTCAAACCGCTCAGATCGCTTTCGTCACGGAAGTCGGTGACCTCCTTCAGCTTGCCCTCCTTAAGCAGATCGGCAAGCTTTTTGAGAATGACCTCAATGGTGGTGGAATAGGGGATCTGGGTGATCTCAATGCAGTTTTCCGCCTTGTCGTAGTTGTAACGGGAACGGATCGGAACCGAGCCGGAGCCCGTCTCGTATATCTGCCGCATATCCTCCCGATTGTAAATGATGGCACCGCCCCCGGGGAAGTCGGGGGCTTTCAGAATATCCAACAGACGGTCCACGGACAGCTTGGGATTTTTCAGGAGTGCTACGGTGGCGTCACAGATCTCCGCCAAGTTAAAGGAACAGATGGAGGAAGCCATGCCCACGGCAATACCCGTGTTTGGGGTTACCAGTACATTGGGGAAGGTAGTGGGAAGGAGAACGGGTTCCTTTTGTGTGCCGTCGTAGTTGTCGATCATGTCTACCGCATCCTTGTCGATGCCGCTGAACAGCTCCTGACAGAAGGGGTCCAGCTTTGCCTCGGTGTAACGGGATGCCGCAAAGCGCATATTGGAGGAATACTGCTTACCGAAGCTTCCCTTGGAGTCCACGAAGGGATGAAGCAGAGCCTCGTTGCCACGGGTCAGACGAACCATGGTTTCATAGATCGCCATATCTCCGTGGGGGTTGAGCTGCATGGTTCGTCCCACAATATTCGCGCTCTTGATCCTGGGATGATCCTTTTGCAGAAGCCCCATTTTATACATCGTGTAGAGAAGCTTTCGGTGAGAAGGCTTCAAGCCGTCGATCTCGGGGATCGCGCGGGAAACGATGACGCTCATGACGTAGGGCATATAGTTGGTTTCGATCGTTTCCGTAATCAGCTGAGGGCGGGCAGGAGCGTGAACGATCTCCTTGCTTTCGATCGGTGTTTTCGTTTTCTTGGTTTTTGCCATGAATGGTACCGTCCTTTTATACGAGTTTGCGTAAGAAGCTTACGCAGATTGTTTTTTGTTTGTTTGCTTTTTGAGGATCGCGCGCTTGACGAGATAACCCACTGTTGCCAAAAGAAGATAAATCGTCAAGAGATCGATACAGGTTCCCATATGATAGAGCAGGTTGATGGGAGGGAGAAACGCTGCCGTACTCAAAAGCATACCGAGAAGAAGCTGCTTGGGATTCGTCGAGAGGATCGCTTGTATTAGAAAGAGCAGCGGAAACAGAATATAAATTCCGTCCAGAATATTTTTTCCGCCCTGCAGGGCGACCGTTAAGGTCAGGATGGCAAGGGGAGGAAGGAGCAATACCGCAAGGGAACGGAAAAGATTCTTTTTTGAGGTCATCGCCGGTTCATCCTTTCAGAGAAGATTTCACGCGCAAAACCGTGTGTGCCGCGGCGCGGATCAAACGGTTATACAGCGCCAGTCCCAGACCGTCGGTGGGAGGGAGGTGGGCGTAGATGATATCGCCGTCCAGCTCATCCGCTTTCCGCAGAGCGGCAAAGAGGGTATGGGCTTGAGTGACCAGATCCTCTCGCGCCCCCACGTCGATCAGACGTTCTCCGCGCAGATACTCGGTTTCCTCCGAGTAGCAGAGAATGGTACACTTTTCGGCGTTCTGCGCACGGTAAAGAAAGGAGAGAACCTCGTCCGCATCCCCTTCCAGAAGCACCAAGGGGGCTTTGGGGGCGTAGTGCTTGTATTTCATACCCGGTGAGAGTGGGCGTTCATTTTGGGCAAGTCCCTCAGTGACTGCGGGAGCCACGGCGACCGATTCACATACGCAGGCAAGGGCATCTGCCGTAATGGCACCCGGACGCAACAGCGTGGCGTGAGCGCCGTCCAGCTTGACGATGGTGGATTCCAGACCGATCTCGCAGTCGCCGCCGTCGATGATTCCGTCGATCCTTCCGCTCAGATCACGGATTACGTGATCGCCGCAGGAAGGAGAGGGACTGCCCGAAAGATTGGCGGAGGGAGCGGCAATGGCAACTCCCGCTTCTCGGATCAGCGCACGGGCAATGGGGTGGGAGGGACAGCGAACCGCCACCGAATCCAACCCCCCCGTCACTGCCGAGGGGATGCTTTCCCGTTTGGGAAGGATCACCGTCAAGGGTCCCGGCATAAAGGCATCCGCGAGCCGTCGATAGGTCTCGTTGGTGACCGCATACCGCTCCGCCTCCTCAGGTGAGGCAACGTGAATGATCAGGGGATTGTCGGAGGGACGACCCTTGGCGGCGTAGATCTTTTGCGCGGCTTGCGCATCGGTGGCATCTCCCCCAAGGCCGTAAACCGTCTCGGTGGGGAAGGCAACCAGCCCGCCCGCCCGCAGAATTTCCGCCGCCTCGGCAATTGCCTGAGGGGCGATCCGCTCGGGGTCTATTTTGAAAATTTTTGTTGTCATAGCATATCCTTTGCTTGAAGATGGGTGACGAGGGCAAGGAAGCTCAGGCTTCCGATGCCTTGAGCTTTTCCGCTGTATCCGCAGTAATCAGCGCATCGATCATGCCGCCGATATTTCCGTTCAGAAAGGCTTCCAGAGAATAGAGGGTCAGACCGATGCGATGGTCGGTTACCCGCCCCTGGGGATAATTGTAGGTGCGGATGCGCTCACTGCGATCTCCCGTACCCACCTGACTTTTTCGGTCGGAGGCGATCTTTTCGTTTTGCTCGGTCATTTTGATGTCGTAGAGCTTGGTTTTCAGCATTTTCAGCGCCTTGTCACGGTTTTTGAACTGACTCCGCTCCTCCTGACATTCGATCACGATACCGCTGGGCTTATGGGTTAGACGGACGGCAGACTCGGTCTTGTTGATGTGCTGACCGCCGGCGCCGCTGGATTTGCAGGATTCCATGATAATGTCAGCGGGGTTGATCTCGATCTCAATGTCCTCCGCCTCAGGCAAGACCGCCACCGTAGCGGTAGAGGTCTGGATCCGTCCTTGAGATTCGGTCTCGGGTACTCGCTGTACACGGTGCACGCCGCTTTCGAATTTGAAACGGGAGTAGACTCCGTTGCCCTCCACCATGAAGGTTACCTCCTTAAAGCCGCCAAGCTCGGTTTCGTTGGCGTTCATCAGGGAGAGCTTATAGCCGCAGGTCTCGGCGTACATGGTATACATACGGTAAAGCACGGCGGCAAACAGTGCCGCTTCCTCGCCGCCCGCGCCGCTTCGGATTTCCACCATGACGTTTTTATCGTCATTGGGATCCCGGGGCAGAAGAAGGACTTTCAATTCTTCGGACAGGGTTTCCATCCGCGCCTTGGTCTCCTTCATCTCGGCTAAGGCAAGCTCCTTCATGTCTGCGTCCAAGGGCTCGTCAAGAAGTGCCTTCGCTTCCTCGTGCTCGCTGTGGGTGCGACAGTAGTCCCGATATTTTTCAATAACGGGGGTCAGATTTTTATAGTCCTTCATGAGAGCGGCGTAGCGTTCGGGATCGGAGAAGACAGAAGGCTCTGCCAACTCCTTTTCCATCGCTTCGTATCGCTTTTCCGCTTCCTTCAGCTTGTCTAACATGAATGTCCTCGGTTTCGATAATGAATTAGTGATTGTAAAATGCCTTGACAGCCCGATAGGTTTCGTACAGGTCTACCTTGGCAATGACCTCCCAGGGTGCGTGCATGGAAATGACGGGTACGCCGAGGTCAATGGTGTCGATATTGTGCTTGGAGATATATTTCGCAACGGTTCCGCCGCCGCCGCAATCCACCTTGCCAAGCTCGCCCGCCTGCCATACTACCTCATCGAGGGACAGAACACCGCGGAGCCAGCCGATATACTCGGCGGATGCGTCGTTGGTACCGGATTTGCCTCGAGAGCCCGTAAATTTGGTAAAGACCGCGCCGCAGCCAAGCAGAGGCGTATTCCGTTTTTCAAACACCTCGGGGAAGTTGGGGTCGTATGCTGCCGATACGTCAGCGGAGAGACACTTGGAATTGGCGCGAACGACGGCGGGATTCCCTCCCAGATGGAAGGCGAGCTCGTTGATCAGATCCAAAATCAGATCGGCTTGCATGCCCGTAGGACCGTCACTGCCCGTTTCCTCCTTGTCGGCAAGAATACACAGATTGGTGCGCAGACTGTCGGGAGAATCCAGAAGGGCAGTGAGAATGGGGTATGCGCACACGCGGTCGTCGTGACCGTAGGCGCCGACCATGGAGCGATCCAGACCCACGTCACGGGCTTTGGCGGCAGGAACCACGCAAAGCTCGGAGGAAAGGAAATCGTCCTCGGTGATGCCGTATTTTTCGTTCAGAATCTTCAGAATATGAAGGGAGACAGAGTTTTCTTCCTCATCGGGCATACTGCCAACCAGTACGTTGAGCTGTTCGCCGCTGATTCCCTCGGAGAGGGGCTTTTTGCTTTGCTCCTGACCCAAATGGGGCAGAAGGTCGTTGATATAGAACAGCGGATCGGTCTCTTCCTCGCCGATGGTCACGTCAATGAGCCCCCCGTCCTTGGTTGCGATCACGCCGTGGAGAGCCAGAGGGGTGGTGACCCATTGATATTTGCGAATGCCGCCGTAGTAGTGGGTCTTGAAAAAGCCCATGCCGCCGTCCTCGTACAGAGGGCATTGCTTCAGATCGATTCTGGGGGCGTCGATGTGCGCCGCCGTAATGCGGATGCCTTGGTTGATCGGCTCGCTTCCCACGGAGAATACAAAGAGATTTTTTCCTCGGTTGTTGTAGTAAAGCTTATCGCCAGCGGAGATCTTGTCTCCCAGCCTGTATTCCCGATATCCCTTTGCTTCGGCAAGGGCAATGGATGCCTTCAGTGCCTCTCTCTCGGTTTTTCCCTGATCCAGAAAACGCTTATAGTCCTCGGCATAGGCAAACGCCGCATCGGTGATCGCCTTTCCCGCCTTCTCATAGACCGTCTTTTTTTCGTAAATCAATTCCGCTTTGGTCATGTGGTTACTCCTTCGTTTGGGGTGTAATATAATTTTTGATACAGTTCCATTGCCGAGTTGACCTTGGACACGTAGGAACGGGTCTCGGCAAAGGGAATGTATGTAAGATTGCCTTCCTCATCCGCATATTCGGGATTCTTCAACCATTTTGCCACGTTTCCCTCACCGCCGTTATAAGCGGCAAAGGCGGTATCCCAGTTATAGTTGAATTTTTTGTATAGGTAATTCAGATAATACGTGCCGTAACGGATGCTGACCTCTGGGTCGTGGAGCGTCAGTTCGGGAAGCCGTTCGTTCAGATGCTCCTCGCCTGTCAGCCACTCAAAGGTAGAGGGCATCATTTGCATCAGCCCTCTGGCACCCGCGGAGGATTTTGCGGTAGGGTCGAAATCACTTTCGGTTTTGATAACGGCGAAGATCACGTACTCGGGAATGTTGTAATCGACAGAATATTTGGTGATGATCTCATGATAGGCTTGGGGATGGTTGTAGCGGTCCACCTTGTTCCAGATCCAGTCCGCGGCGATTCCCACACCGAGGGAGATGGCGATAATCAGAAGAATGGCGAGAGTTCGCCGTGCTTTTTGCATAAGGGATCCTTTCGTAATGGCAAAATCATTGCGTCGGGAGCACCCCCAGAAGGGGAAGCAGCTCCTCGACCTTTTTTGAAAATTCTTCTTGGTTTCCTTGATTGATCAATACGTAGTCGGAATGGGCGCGGTAGAAATAATCGTCCCGTTGCGCCAAGACCCTTGTGCGGGCACGCTCGGCACTCAGACTGTCCCGTAGCATGATCCTCTCGATCCGAAGCTCGGAGGGGGAGAGGACGGAGACGACTGAGGTACATTCTCTGTCGAAGCCCGACTCGATGAGGGTGGGAGCGTCAACCGCCACCACCGTTCCGCCCGCTTTGGCAATGCGGCGGATCTTCAGACGGATCTTATCCAGTACCATATCCAGTACCGTGCGGTTGAGAAGCGCCAGCTTTTCCTCGTCGTGAAAGACGATTTCCGAAAGCGCCTGTCGGTTCAGCTCGCCGTTGGGGAAAAGGATGGTGTCCCCGAAGGTACGGCGAAGGGCATCCAGACAGGGGGAGGGAGGGATCAGCAGAGCGTGATAGACCTCGTCCGCATCAATGACGGGAATCCCCTTGGCGGCAAGATAATTCCCAAGCAGACTTTTTCCCGCGCCTGTGGGACCTGTAATACCAATGATCTTCATGCTCATACCTCCTTACTTCAGATTGTTCACGGGGAAAGGCGTGGGGCTTTCCCAAGGTGCCGAAGCCCACAAGACCGATATGAATTTCCCGTTTCACGCAGGTATTCTCCGATCCGTTTTATACAAATAAATATATACACATTATTATATCGCATTTGAGAAAATTTTTCAAGAGATATTTGATGAATTTCACAATAATTTTCCGAAACGGTTGAAAAAAATGATAAAAGATAGTATAATGGTATGTAGAAGAGAAAGAAACCGTGCGGAAAAGGGGATTTTTTCGTATGGCGAGGAAAGGAGCGATTCTTTTGAGGTACGATACCATTCTGTTTGACGCGGACGAAACGCTTTTGGATTTTCACCGAAGTGAGCGGGAGGCAATTGACGAGGCGCTTCGAAGCTTTGAAATCCATGGGAATGAAGAGATGCTTCTGACCTATAGCGAGATCAACCAAAGCCTGTGGAAAAAGCTGGAGCGAGGGGAAATTGAGAAAAAGGTGCTGTTTTATCGTCGCTTCGAGCTGTTTTTAGAACGGTACGGCATTGTAGCGGATCCTCACGAGCTTGCGGCGTGCTATATGACCCTCCTTGCGAAGAAAGGGTATCTTTTGGAGGGGGCGGAGGCACTTTGCCGCCGTCTTATGGGAAAGGCTCGCCTATATATTGTGACCAATGGCACTGAATTCATTCAGCGGGGACGGTACGCCGTCAGCGGAATTGAGGATTACTTTGAGGAGGTATTCATCTCCGACGTAGTGGGTGCGGAAAAGCCCAGCGTGAAATTCTTTGACTACGTGGCACGGCGGATTCCCGATTTTTCTCGAGAACGGACCCTGATCGTCGGGGACTCCCTGACCTCGGATATGCAGGGCGGCGTGAACTTCGGAATCGATACCTGTTGGTATAATCCCAAGGGAAAGGACTGCTCTGACGCTCTTGCGGGGAAGCTGACCCATGTTGCGGGTAGCTTTGATGAGATTTACGATTTTATCGTGTTAGGAGAGAGGAAATGATAGCAAATGGCGTATGGGAAGCGTTGGATCGTTTGGGCATACCGTATCGGCGGACGATGTCTCTGAAGCCGTTATCCACCTTTCGGATCGGAGGGACGGCGGAGCTGGTTCTGCTTCCCGACAGTGGGGAGCAGCTTGCCGATACCGTAAGACTTCTTCGACAAGCCGAGGTTCGCATGGAGATTCTGGGGAATGGCTCCAACGTGTTGTTTGGAGACGGACTTTTGGAGGGAGCGTTGATTCTGACTAAGGGAATGGATGCTTGCCGCGTGGAGGGAACACAGGTGATTGCCGAGGCGGGAGTCAGTCTGGCAACGCTTGCCAACACGGCGGCACAAGCCTCGCTGACGGGTTTGGAGTTTGTCCGTGGGATCCCCGGCACAGTGGGGGGAGCGCTGACCATGAACGCGGGGGCTTACGGCGGTGCGATGTCTGATGTGACCGTCAAAGGTTTGGCGCTGAATGCCCGTACGGGAAAGCGGATGGAGCTGACCGATCACAGCTACGGATACCGCGAGAGCGTGTATCTTTCGAACCCCGATCTGATTTGCCTTAGGGGAGAATTTTCCTTGCGTGAGGGTGACCGTGGGGTGATCGATGATACCATGCGGAGCTTTGCGACACAGAGAAAGGAAAAGCAGCCCTTGGAATACCCCAGCGCAGGGAGTTATTTTAAGCGCCCCGCAGGGCATTTTGCGGGAAAGCTGATCGAGGATTGCGGTCTAAAGGGACACACCGTCGGAGGAGCGCAGATCTCTCGCAAGCATGCTGGCTTCATCATCAATCTGGGAGATGCTACGGCGGACGACGTGCTTCGCTTGGAGGAATTCGTCCGTGGTGAGGTGTTCCGTCGCTTCGGCGTTACGCTGGAGAGGGAAGTTCGGTTGATACGGTAACCTTGAAAAGAAGGAGAGAGGAATGTCATTTACTACTGACGTGACCGAGGAGCTGTTGCGGCTTCCTCTGAAAAAGACCTGCTGTCGCAAGGCGTTGTTGCTGGGACTGTTTTTTGGATGCCGCGAGCAGTCCGAGGACGGAACGATGACGCTATATCTTTACAGCAAGGGAACAGCGGAGCTTGCCAAGGAGCTCTTGCAAAGGATCTATCATGCCGAGGCGACGGTAGCCGAGGTGGTTCGCGCGGGTCGGAGGACGGTTGTTCTATCGGTCAGAGCCGCGGGGATTGCCTTTTTTTTGGCGGATGTGGATCGGGGAACGGAGTCCATGCTCCATCAAGCGGCAGGCTTCCGTTGCGCCTCTTGCGGGCAGGAGTTTTTGCGGGGCGCGTTTCTGGGATGCGCTACGGTCAACGATCCCCATAAGGGATATCATTTGGAATTCACTCTGCCCACTGAGAAACGAGCCGATCTGCTGAGCGACTATCTTGGAGCAACCTTTGGACGGGTCGGACGGATCAGGCGGAAGGAAAAGATCGGGCTCTACTATAAAAACAACGCCGCCATCTCCGATCTGCTCTACTACGTGGGATGCTCAAAAACCAGCTTTGACGTTGCCAACGTCTGCATTGAGCGGGATATCCGAAACAACGAAAATCGGGCGACCAATTGTGTGGCGCGGAATATTTCCCGATCGGTGGACGCCTCCCGTAAGCAGATCAACGCCATTGAGCTTCTGATCGCTACCCGCAAGATTGATGCCCTGCCCGATGAGCTTCGCTATACCGCAGAGCTTCGCATGGAATATGACTCCGCCTCCCTTTTTGAGCTGGCTATGCTTCACGAGCCGCCAATTTCCAAATCGGGACTGAACCGCCGTCTCTCCAAGTTGATGGAAGCCGCTGAGGAAATAGAGAGCGTAAAGGATGCGCCTTACTTTTCATTCGCGAAAGAAAAGTAAGCAAAAGAAAGCACTGGCATTTTGTTTCTTACTGTTTGCAAAAAAGGAAGTAGGCAAAAAAAGCACTGGAAATTTTTTGCCTTTGACTACGACAAAACTCTGTTTCGTGTCAAAAAGATTGTGAAAAATTGAACGATTATTCCAAAAAAAATCTACCAAAATCGTACAAGTTTCCGAATTTTTGAAAATTTCGCCAAAACGCTTGTATATTTTGAAAAAATGAGTTAAAATATATAATTGAGAAAGCGCGGCTGGAGGAAACTTTAACCGTTGCTTTGGACTGTCAAAAAAAATTATATAAAATGGAGGATTTTCACCATGTCCGTAAAAGTTGCTATCAATGGCTTTGGCCGTATTGGTCGTCTGGCTTTCAGACAGATGTTCGGCGCTGAGGGTTACGAGGTAGTTGCAATCAACGACCTGACCGCTCCCAAGATGCTCGCTCACCTGCTGAAGTATGACACCGCACAGGGCAAGTACGCTCTGGCAGACACTGTTGTTGCCGGTGAGGACAGCATCACCGTAGACGGTAAGACCATCAAGATCTACTCCGAAAAGGACGCCGCAAACTGTCCTTGGGGCGAGCTGGGTGTTGACGTTGTTCTGGAGTGCACCGGTTTCTACTGCTCCACCGAGAAGTCTATGGCTCACATCAACGCAGGCGCGAAGAAGGTCGTTATCTCCGCTCCCGCAGGCAAGGATCTGAAGACCATCGTATTCAGCGTAAACGAGAAGACTCTGACCGCTGATGACAAGATCATCTCCGCGGCATCCTGCACCACCAACTGTCTGGCTCCCATGGCTAAGGCCCTGAATGATTACGCTCCTATCCAGAGCGGTATCATGACCACCGTTCACGCATATACCGGCGACCAGATGATTCTGGACGGCCCCCACAGAAAGGGTGACCTCCGCCGTGCACGCGCTGGCGCACAGAACATCGTTCCCAACTCCACGGGTGCCGCAAAGGCAATCGGTCTGGTTCTTCCCGAGCTGGACGGCAAGCTGATCGGTTCCGCGCAGAGAGTTCCCACTTGCACCGGTTCTACCACTATTCTGGTTGCCGTTGTTAAGGGTAAGGACGTTACCGTTGACGGTATCAATGCCGCAATGAAGGCAGCCGCTTCCGCATCCTTCGGCTATAACACCGACGAGATCGTTTCTTCCGACGTAATCGGTATGACCTACGGTTCTCTGTTCGATGCTACCCAGACTATGGTTGCAAAGATCGACGACGATACCTATCAGGTACAGGTAGTTTCTTGGTACGACAACGAGAACTCCTACACCAGCCAGATGGTTCGCACCATCAAGTATTTCGCAGAGATCAAGTAATTGAATCTGTAATCAATAAAAACGGCAGAGTCCTTGCGGGCTCTGCCGTTTTTCTATGTGTTTTTTAAGAGAAAGAGGTTAAAAACAATTTCCGATAAACGCGGAAGGCAGTGGGAAGAGCGACATCTTGCTCCAGCGCTTCCTTGTCAAACCAGAAATAGTCCTCGGAGGGGATGTCGCATTCCGCAATCATACCGATCATATGCCATTCCACGTGTGTGAAAATATGAGTTGCCTTCTCGCGGGCAACGACGGATCGGGGGGCGAGTCCTTTTTCTTCCAGAAAAGACCGTATTTCTGCACAGGACTGGTGTCCCGCAAGGCTGGGAAGCTCCCACATTCCCCTCAAAAGACCTTCTTCGGGACGCTTGCGAAGGGCAAGGCGCCCGTTATGAATGAGGAGAAGAACGGTATAGTCCTCTGACCGCCTGCTCTTTTTGGGGCTTTTTTGGGGAAGCTCTTGTTGCCGTCCGTCCCGATTGGCAACGCAGAAGTCCTTCCACGGACAGTCTTCGCATTTGGGAACTCCGTTGGGCAGACAGATCTGCTCGCCCAGTTCCATCAAACCCTCGGTCAGCAATCCTGCTTCCTCTCCCGAGGGATAGACCGCGCGAAGCTCCTCGGTGACCTTCTTTTTGGTGGCGGCAAGAGCAATATCGTCCTCTCTGCCCGTTAGCCGCATGATGACCCGCAGAACGTTTCCATCTACAGCGGGCTCGGGCAGACCGTAGGCAATGGAGGCAATGGCTCCCGCAGTATAGTCTCCGATTCCCGCAAGATCGCGAAGCGACCCGAAATCACGCGGCAAGGCACCGCCATACTCGGTTATGACCGAAATCGCCGCCTTTTTTAGATTGCGGGCGCGGCTGTAATAGCCAAGACCTTCCCATAGCTTCATCAGCTTTTCGTCGGAGACCGACGCGAGTGCCTCCACGGTGGGAAGCTCCGAAAGAAAGCGGTGGTAGTAGGGAATGACCGCCTCGATCCGCGTTTGCTGGAGCATGATCTCCGACAGCCAGATGCGGTAGGGGTTTTTGTCTTTTCGCCACGGCAGAGGTCTGCGGTTGGCGCGGTGCCAAGTCAACAGGGGATTGATCATGTGGCGCAGCACCTCGGAAGAGGGGGTGATTTGCGTTTGTTTCTTCATAGAATTCTTCATTGGTGGTTATTGCGCGCTTTGCCGCGAAGATGGTTGACGAACTGTTGTGCCGTGCGCCCTGAAATACCACCGTTTCTCAACTCCCAAGCGTGCGCCTCGGCAAGAAGCTGTTCCTCGGGGAGAGTGATCTCGGGATAACGGGCGGCGAGGGAGAGGACAATGTGATCGAACTCGGGATGGGAGGGCTTGAAATAGCCGATGGACAGTCCGAAGCGGTTCACCAGCGACAGCTTTTCCTCAATGGTCTCTGAGCGGTGAATATCTCCGTTGATCTCGGAATCGGTTCGATCCTTCCAGGTTTCCTTGATCAGGTGTCGGCGGTTGGAGGTAGCGTAGATCAGCACGTTGTCGGGCTTCGTCTCCACACCGCCCTCGATGATTGCCTTCAAATATTTGTATTCGATTTCCTGTTCCTCAAAGGACAGGTCGTCCATGTAAATAATAAAGCGATAATTTCGGTTTTTGATCAAAGAAATGACGTGAGACAGATGGCAAAACTGGTGCTTGTAAATTTCGATCATCCGTAAGCCTTGGTCGTAATAGCGGTTGACAATGGCTTTAATGCTGGTGGATTTTCCCGTTCCGCTGTCGCCGTACAGAAGCACGTTGTTGGCTCCCCGACCCGACACGAACGCCTCGGTGTTTTCGATCAGCCGTTGCTTTTGCAGGTCGTACCCGATCAGATCCTCCAGACAGATTGGTTCCATATTGGTAATGGGGCAGACCGAGAAGCCGTGCTCCTCGCTGACCACACGGAACGCCTTGTTCAAACCGAACATCCCCACACCGTAGGCGAGATAAAAATCCGTCACGGCATCAAAGACCGCCTCGGCATTTTGTGCTTGCTCGATCCTTTTGCTCAGCGCCCGAACCTTTTCGCTGACGTTTTTATTATAGATCTGCTCTCGCTTGGCAATGGCGTGATAATCGGAGAGAGTAGAGAAGCAGTCGATGCCCAGTTCCGTTTCGAGGGGGGCAAAGTCAAAGTCAAACAGATCCCGAAAGACCCGAAAATCGTTGAGCGCAAAGCGGTTGACCGTCCCCTCCTGCTTGCCTGCCTTTTCGTAGGTCAGACTGAAGGGGTTCTCATCGGTGATAAGCAGGAAGGTCAGATAATTGTGCCAGAGGTTGTTGTCAAATCCGTATTTGGTAGCAAGCTCCAACAGGCGACGGACCTGAACGTAAACCCTCGCTCGCAAATGCTCGTGGGTGTCGGCGGAGGTATGAAAGTCCTCAAAAATATGACCAAGCTCCCAAAGGATGCTGTCCCCCTTCGGGTCGCGGTAAATAATCAGTTCGGATAATTTTCTGTACATAAGAACACCTTTCCTTCAATATATTGCTTACATTATATAACGAAACGGAAAAAAAGTCAATTCCTTCTCCAAAAAAAATGGACTGTCTCAAGCGCGAATGATGAGCGCGTGAGACAGTCTGTATTTACTTGATTTTCGCAAGCCGTTTTTGTTTGAACCAAGGGATCATTTCATGTTTTACCGTATCTCTTTCCTCGATTACCATCATGACGATCACCGCGAGCGCGTGGGGGATAAAGCATTGAGGCAGAAGGAAGAAGGTGAAGAACAGGAATAGAAACAGCACGCCGTACAGTCGTTTCTTCCACACGGGAAGCTCTCCGTATTCTCTCAGATATTCCATAAAGGGAATGATCTCAAAGATGAGAACGTAAAAATACGAAATGGTGGGAATAAGGATGACTACCGCCGAAGCGATTGCCGCGCGGGAGAACTGAGAGCGGGTTGCGATGGCAGTTACCGCGGCGGCGAGGAAGATCAGACCGAGAAGTACCAGATTCACTACTCCGAACGCCGCGGATTCGGTAGCGGCGGGGCAGAACAGGTACACCAGCTTGTAAAGCAGAGAGGAGGCGGACAGGTTTCGCAGGGAGAAAAGTCGCTCCGTATCGGACATAAATCCACCCAGATTGTCAAGGAACACGTCGAAATCGCCCATTCCCGCAGGGAAGAAGTAGAAGGCGATAAAGGAGATTGCCAGAAAGTATACCGCCACACGGCAGGATGCGAAAATTTTTTTCTTTCTCAAAAGGAACACGCCGAAAAACAGCGGGTAGATCTTGATGGAGCCCGCAAGCGCCAGACAAACGTAGGCAATTTCTCTGACCCACGCCTTGGGGCTTTGGTAAAGCCAAAGGAACGCCAGAAGAAAGATCAGCGCGAAATAAATAGTATTTCCTCGCATGATCGCATAGACAAAAGGGGCGGAGAGGATCACTGCCACAGCCGTCTTGACGGAGGCGCGAAGATCCAGCTTGTACGAT
>JAFTPX010000056.1 GCA_017463065.1 Clostridia bacterium | reverse complement strand
CGCAAAGCGACTGAGGGATTGTTTTTCGGTAAAAAAATTGCTTTTTTTACAATCCCTCCGTCATTTTCTTGCGAAAATGCCACCTCCCTTTACACAAGGGAGGCTTTGAATTTGTCCGTCTTGTTTCTTTTGCTGACAGTGATTTCAAAAGTTTACTTTGTCAGCAGTCTGAACTTTCTTTCGAGAAAGTTCCCTCTGGCGCGCCCCACATCTTCATCATTTATTCAGATAATCGGCGATGCGGCGGGACGCATCGCCGTCGCCGAAGGGATTAGGGGAGTGGGACATGGCATAGAAAAGAGCGGGATTTTCCAAGAGCTCCCGCACACCGCGGTACACCGATTCCTCCCCCGTTCCCACAAGGCGCGTACAGCCCGCCTCTAAGCCCTCGGGACGCTCGGTAGACTCCCGTAAGACCAGCACGGGCTTGTGCAATGAGGGGGCTTCCTCCTGAATTCCGCCGCTATCGGTCAGAATCCAATCACAATTTGCCATCAGATTGTGAAAATCCAATACGTTGGGCGGATCGATCAGGTGGACCCGCTCCCAAGAGCCGAGCAGCTTCCACGCCAACGATCGAATCGCGGGATTGGGATGCATGGAATATAAAATTTTCACGTCCTCAAACTCCGAAAGAATCCGTCTAAGCGCCCGAAAGATCCGAGCCATCGGCGCACCCACGCTCTCCCGACGGTGAAGGGTCAGAAGCAACAGCCGACTTCCCCGCGCCCACTCCAGCTCGGGATGCGTGTAGCCCTCCCGCACGGTTTTGCGCAAGGCGTCCAAGCCCGTATTTCCCGTCACCAAGATCCGCTCCGAGGGAACGCCCTCCCGTAACAGATTCTCCCGCGCCCGCTCCGTGGGGGCAAAATGATGAACCGCCAGCTTGGTCAGCGCCTGTCGGTTCCACTCCTCGGGAAAAGGGGATCGCAAATCATAGGTGCGTAGCCCCGCCTCCACGTGTCCCACGGGAATCTTCAAATAGAAGCAAGCCAGAGCGGCGGCAAAGGCGGTGGTCGTATCCCCGTGAACCAAAACAAGATCGGGACGCTCCTCCATCAGAATCGGACGAAGCCCCGTAAGCACCGCCGTCGTAATATCGAACAGATCCTGTCCCTCCCTCATGATCGCCAGATCATAATCGGGACGAAGGTCAAAGACCCCCAATACCTGATCCAACATCTCGCGGTGCTGTCCCGTCACGCAAACACGGCAAAGAATTCCTTCCCTCTGCCTCAGCTCCTCGATCAAGGGACACAGCTTGATTGCCTCAGGCCGTGTCCCGAAAATACTCATAATTTTTCTTTTTTCTTCCATCTCCGCACTCCTTCTCGTTCTCTCTTAATCCTATGAGAGAACGGGCGAAAGTATGACCGTGGAGTATGCTCAAAGAGAGACGGCATGAACCGTCTTGTGTTTGAGTATTCTTTTCTTATTCGGTTTGCAGACCCTCGTAAACCAGATTGCGGAGGGTGGGATGTACCACGCGGCTGCCGAAGGAGCACTTCTGCACGTGACAGCCGTAAAAGGCGGCAATGCGGTTCTCGGTATCGATCCACGTAAAGGCGTTCGCCGCGCTGTCCCAGCCGAACTCACCCACGGGAGAAAGAGAGCGGGAGAGCAAAGGATTCAGATGCACTCTGCCGCACAGACCCCAACCGTAGCCAAAGAGCCGCTTACCCACGAAATCATCCATGGCGGCGTCGCAGAGATAATTCTTCCGCATCATGCGGATGGTTTCGGGCTTCAGAATGGGATAGCCGTCCTTGGCGGTTCCGCCGCAGGCAATGACCGAAATGATCTTGCCGTATTCGTCCACCGACGCAAACAGTCCGCCACCCCCGCTTTCGTAGCGGTCACAGATATGTCCCGTGTAGGTGTTGGGAATCTGGGTCACCGTGCCGAAGGCGTTGCGATAGGTGTACTGCGCCGCGATTCGGGAGCGTTGCTCCTCGTTGGGGAAGAAGCCCATGTCGGTAATGCCCAAGGGATCAAAGAGAAGCTGCTTCAGATAATCCGAGAAGCGCATACCCGACACCACCTCCACCACGGCACCCAGCGCATCGTGGGACAGGCTATACAGATACCGTGTTCCGGGCTCGAAGCGAAGGGGGGTTTTTGCCATTGCGGAAACGATTCCGACGGTGCTTTCCCCCGCCTCTACGGCTTGGCGGACCGCCTCGGTATCCTTGTCGTAGTTCATACCGCTGGTCATCGTAAACAAATGCAAAATGGTGACGGGCGTTTGCGCGGGGGCAAGAGAGCCGTCCTTTTGCAGAACCTTCACATCGGCGAAGGCAGGAATATATTGAGATACAAGGTCGTCCAGATGAAGCTTTCCTTCTTCCACCAGTCTCATAGCGGCAATACAGGTAATGACCTTGGTCGTCGAGTAGATCCAATACAGATCGCGAGGACTAACGGGCTTGGTTCCCGCGGCGTCCGAAAAGCCCGATCCGTGGCGGTAGACGGTTTTTCCGTCCCGCGTGACAATCAGGTCACTTTGGGGAATTCCGCAAGCGGGCAATTGATCGAGAAAGGCGTCCAATTTGGCAAAATTCATGGCAGTCTCCTTCGCGTTTTTTTCAATTATACACCCCTTGTGAAGGGGTGTCAAGGCTTTCCCATGGATTTTGAGGGAATATTTTGCAGGGATACCGCAAAAAAAATCGATTTTTTCAAAAATTTTTTCAAATTGCTCTTGCAATTCCGAAATATTATGATACAATATATAAAGAGCGGAGCAATCTGCTTGAATCTACTATTTCTTAATTCTAACCATGGAGGTATCTGAAAATGGCATACAAGATTTCCGATGAGTGCATCGCTTGCGGCGCTTGCGCCGAGGCTTGCCCTGTAAACGCAATCGCGGAGGGCGATTCCAAGTACGACATCAACGCGGATGAGTGCATCGAGTGCGGCGCTTGCGCAGAAGCTTGCCCCGTTTCCGCTCCCGCAGCTGAGTAATTGCAAATTATCCGATTGATACATATACGGATCACGGATCAAAAAGGGGTTGCTGTCACCACAGCAACCTTTTTTTGGTAAGAAAGGAGCGAAGCATGATAGCATTACAGTCGGACGAGCGGTTGGATCAGGTCAACGAGAAGGTATCGCTGATCCGAAAGACCGACGGCTTGACCTTTGGGACAGACGCGTATCTTCTGGCATCCTTTATCCGTCCTGTGCCCAAGGGTCGGGCGGTGGAGCTTGGCGCGGGAACGGGAATCATTTCGCTCCTTCTTGCGGCGCGGGAACGGTTTTCCCACATCGACGCGGTGGAGATCCAGCCCGATTTCTCGGAGCTTGCGGGGCGGAACGTCGCCCTCAACGGCATGGCGGATCGGGTCGGGATTCTGTGTGCCGACGTCCGTACTCTTCGCCCCGAGGACGTTGGAGGCGAGGTGGACGTGGTGTTTGCCAATCCGCCGTATATGCGAACCGACAGCGGAAAGCGGAACGAGTCCGACCACAAATATATCGCGCGGCACGAGGTTTGCGGCACGGTAGCGGACTTTTGCGAGGCGGCAAGGCGGCTGTTGAAGCATGGGGGATATTTTTACTGCGTGTGGCGACCCGACCGCCTGTCCGAGCTGATGGGGGGACTGCTTGCCAACCGTCTGGAGCCCAAGACCATGCTGTTCGTCCACGGGGACGAGGAAGCCGAGCCGTCCATGGTGCTGGTCTGTGCCAAAAAAGGAAGTGCCGCGGGACTGCGGGTCTTGCCGCCGCTCCTGCTTCACTCGGCGGCGGATCGGACGGAACGCAAGCGAGAGCTGTCCGCACGGGCGAGCCGCGTATACGATACCATGAGCATTTACGAAGAAAACGAAGAATAACGGAAAGAAAACAGTATGGAACAGATGAAACGGGTTCTCAGCTACGTGCGACGTGCTGTGGACGATTATGAAATGATACGGGAGGGCGACAAGATCGCCGTTGGAGTCTCCGCGGGAAAGGATTCTCTGACCCTGCTTTGCGCCATGGCGGAGCTGAGGCGATTTTATCCCAAGCGGTTTGAGCTTTGCGCCATTACGGTGGATATGGGCTTTCAGGGCGTGGATTTTTCGGAGATCCGTCGGCTTTGCGAGGAGCTGGACGTGCCCTATCACGTGATCCCGACCCAGATCTCCACCATCATTTTTGACGTGCGGAAGGAGAAAAATCCTTGCTCCCTTTGCGCCAAAATGCGGCGAGGCGCTCTCTATCGCGGTGCCAAGGAGCTTGGCTGTACCTCGGTGGCGTTGGGGCACCACTTTGACGACGTGGTGGAAACCTTTATGCTGAATCTGTTTTACGAGGGACGGCTGGGTTGCTTCCAGCCCGTGACCTATCTTTCCAATACCGATATTTACATGATCCGCCCCATGATCTATATGCCCGAAAAGGACGTGCGCTATTTTGCCTCCAAGGCAGAGCTTCCCGTAGTGAAATCTCCCTGTCCCGCTGACGGAAATACCGAGCGCGAGGAAATGAAGAAGCTCCTTTTGTCCTTGGAACGGCAGAATAAGGGTCTGCGTTATCGGATCTTCGGTGCCATCCAGCGGGGCGAGATCGACGGCTTCCGCATGATCGGCAAAATGCAAGGCATGAAGCAATATGAAGAGAATTAAAGGCTGCGTTTTCGGAACTTTTCTTGGAAGAAAGGTTCCGCAGGGGCTGTCGTAACTGAGAAAAATCATTTGCGACAGCCCCTAACGCATCCTTATAAAGTTATTCTTTCTTTTTTTTCGGTTCGATCTCATTCCAGAGGGTAAACCCGAGGATGAGAGCGCCGCCCACGATCTGCCAAAGGGTCATCGCCTCACCCAGCACGAGAACCGAGACGAGGATTGCCACCAGCGGATCGATATAACTGAGGATCGCCGCCTTTTGACCCGACAGGTCCTTGAGGGAGGAAAAATACATACAGTAGGTCACGCCCGTATGGAGCAGACCCACCACCAAGAGGCAGATCCAGCCTGTTCCGTCAAGACCGCCGAGGGATACGCCGCCGCTGAAGGCAACGTAGGGGATAAGGATGAGGATCGCCGCAAGAAATTGCAGGAAGGTGCGGTGGATCCCGCCCACGCTTTTGATAAACTTATTGAGCAGAATGACCAAAGCGTAAAAGACTGCCGCACCGAGACCGAAGAGGATTCCGATCAGATCAGAGCTCGACTGTCCCAAATCGCTTACCCCTGTGATCAGCACGATTCCTACGGTAGAGGCGGCGAAGCAGATCACCTGCTTGGGAGTCATTTTTTCCCGAAAGAGCAGGGGACAGACCGCCGTAACGATGACGGGAGCAAAATAATAGCTGAGGGTCGCCACCGAGACGGTGGTATACTTGTACGCCTGAAACAGCAAGATCCAGTTGATGCCCATCGCCATACCGGAAAGCAGAAGGAGGGGAAGCTCCTTTTTGATCTGACGGAAGGGGATCGTCTGCCTTGTGACGAGGAGAAACAATCCGATGAGAAGGGCGGCGAGAACAGCACGCCAGAGGGCAAGCTCCCCCGAGGAGATGGAGATATAGCGGACGAAGGGTCCGAGGGTGCCGAAGATCGCCATGGAAAGGGCGAGAAGCAGACGGGGATGGGTAGAAGGTTGCATAATCAGTCTCTCTTTTTTTGAAATTGAACTTATTATACACGATTTTTTCCGATGTGTCAATACGTTTGCGCATACTTCAATCTGTGGAAAAAACGATTACCCAAAAGTAAAAACAAAAAGCGGAACAAAGCGAAAGATTCCTCCCCGCAAATTTTGCGGTATGCGATTGTTGCGGGAGGCAGAAACGCCACCCCTACAGGGTTTTTGGGGAATCGGTCGGTTCTTCCTCGCCGTTTCAAGTGGCAAAATTCCATCTTATGGCTACGAAAAAACGGCGATAAATATTTGCCAATATGCTCCGCAATCAATTTTTCCCGTTCCTCTTGGGACAGTCGCGGAGCGGTGGGGGACGGAGTCCCGATGGGCGGAGCAGGGAAAGCGGTCGGAGACGTGTGGGCAGAGGAATCGGTTTCATTGACCGATTCCCATTCGCTCG
>JAFTPX010000020.1 GCA_017463065.1 Clostridia bacterium | reverse complement strand
TGACGTTCTTAATCTTGGTACGAACGAAAGCCGCTCCCTTACCGGGCTTTACGTGCTGAAATTCGATCACCTGATAGACGTTACCGTCCATGTCGAACGTAATGCCGTTCTTAAAATCTCCTGCTACTACCATTTTTATATTCCTCCGAAGATATAAATTTCTGCTTGCCTATTGATGTAGGCATACTATCCATTTTATTTTACACCATTTTCTCTCAAATTGCAAGTCTTTTTTGAATTTTTTTGTGTTCTTGACAATATTTTTTCAAAGATTCGCCTCGAACAGCTTCCATCCTGCCTCGGACATCACGTAGATATGCCGTTTGGAAAAGTCCGTTTCTCTGTGACAGGGCACAAAAAACGCCATCATCCAACTCTTTAAATCCCATGGGTTGACAAGGAACAACGATCCCGCACAACGCGTCAGTTCCTTGTGAGGGCACTTGGGAATCTGAGGCAGTTGCCTCTCCCGATTCCACCGCTAAAACGGGAATCGGGAAATTACAAAGCAACAAAACGATAGCCAACAATCGTGCGTAAATCTTCATGCGTTTCGTTCGCTTCATTTTCATAGTCTCTCCTTTCTCGATTCTCATGCTTCGAACTTTGCTTCACAAAAGCACCGCCCCCATCAGTTGCCCGATGGGGGAGACAAAGCATTATTGACCGAACACAAGGATCTCTCTGGTATTGATTCCGTGGTAATCCACGGCGGCGCCACTCTTGACGGCAATGCGGATATACTTTCCGCTAACATTATTCATGGAGAACAACACCTCTTGCTTGGGCTCGTTGTTATTCCAAGGGTCTCTCGTTCCGCTCTTATCGGTAATGCTGGCAACGGGTGCGATCTCGGTATCGTAGCATGCAGAGGGTACCAGCATCCACGTAACGCCGTCATCACTGACGTAAACGTCCTGCGCCTGCGGGAAACCCAACAGATTGCCCGAGGAATAACCGATCGCCTCAAAGGTACGAACCGAGCCGAAATTCAAGGTAAAAAGTGCGGTATAGGGAGACGACGCGTCCTCTGTTCCATTTATGTTATAGGTTTTATTATCAAAATAGATATTGGCGGTATAGGACGAACCGTAATGCCCGTTGAGCAGATTGAGCAGCGAGGTTGTCTGCATACTACCGCCGTTTTCGGGGGTGACGGTGTATTCCGTCAGACCGAAATGCGAGATTCCGATTGCCGACAGACCGTAGCGAATATCTGCCAAATCCGCCTTCTGTGCCGCCGTCAATCCGTTGGGGGTTCTCGTGCCCGCAAGAGACGCGATGGCATCGGCATCGCCGCGAAGTCCCGAGAAATATCGGTAACCGTCGGTGTTGGAAAGCGCCCATTTGGAGCAGGAAGGAATCCAGCCGTTCCCCGCAGGCTTTTCATTGCTGAACATCACTGAAATGATCGGGGACGTGGGATGCTTCGTCAAAAGAACCATGGATGTTTCGGGCTTCTGCTTATCGATGGTTTGCAGATAGGTCTTTTCCGTGATATACTGATCAACCAGCTCCTGAATGCCCTTCATGTCACCCTCAGACGCAAATATGTCGGGAAAATTGGTGGTGATTTTGCTTGTATAGTACTGGTCTATGTAAGCGGAAAAATTAAAATTTGAATTCTGCGCGGAATTGTTACAAAAGGAGTAGGTCTGTCCTACCGCCTTCTCCCCCGTGACGGTACAATACGCCATCAGTGTGGTGATATATCCCGCTAGCATATTGGGGTGGTAGCCGTCCTTAACAATGAAGGAATTCTTGCCGTAGGTCTGTGTTCCGCCGGGGACTTGATAAATTCCATGCATGATGCGGTAGACGAGTCCGCCCCAATCTGCGATCATCACACCCTTTTCGGCAAGGGTGGAATAATAGGTATAGATCTCGGGGCGATCGGTACCAAAGGAGGAATATCCGTGACAGCCGAGGTTGGCAAGGCAGACGATCTTCACGTTGGGATTCGCTTCCTTGAAGAAATTGATGATGTAGTCAAAGTCCTCTTCGATCTCCGCAGCTTGACGCGAGCCGCCACCAGGAGAGACGAACACGTAATCGTAATAGCGATTCTTCAGCTCATTTTCATGGCGGGTGCCTCTACACGCACTGGATGCGTGCGCGCAGGGCGCGCCAAATATATCGCCGAGCGAATGACCACCGAAGGTCCAGTTGGTCACGTCGACCTCCTGTCCGTTCGCCTTGCAAAGCTGATAGAAAAAGCCCTTATCGTTCTCTCTTTTGGCCTGAGTCATCACCGACGAGGACTGATTGATCACTGTCCTGCCGTAATAAACGTAAGAATTGCCGATAAAGATCACTCTCTTGCCGTCCAAAGACACGAGTTCGGCAGGCTCTTCGGGGGTAGGTTCAGCCGTCGATTCAGATTCAGGAGATGTGGCAACGGGTCCTGTTCCGGTAGAAGCAGACGGCGCCTCTCCGCCGCTACAGGCAAGCAAACCGAAAAGGCTTGAAATGCACAAAAGGATAGAGAAACCAGATTTGAGATGTTTTTTCATAGTGTATCCTCCAATCATTGTTGCTTGTGAGCAATTCACCTATACTATATCATGCCCATTTTTATTTGTCAACACTTTTGGATAAATTTTGTCAGATTGAATCAGTGAGTATTAACAACGCGACTCAGCAAGCCATCTCCAACACACCGGGAAGACTTGCTCCAAATAACGCTTGTCCCCGTATCCTTGCAAAAACCTCTCATCTCCATTGGTAACCGCCACCCAAGGAGATATCCTTTCAAAAAAATCACCGATTCTTTCCTTCAAAAACAAAAAAACTTGTGCGAAACGCCGTAAAATCAAAAATTCCGTTGACAAGCGATCAAAAAAAGTTTATAATTATTATGTATGATTATATCATAAGGAAAGGATACTGCTGATGATCAGAAGCATGACTGCCTTTGGCAGAGCAAGAGCCACCGTGGGCGGCAAGGATATTACCGTTGAGCTGCGCTCGGTGAACAACCGATTCTTCGACTGCTCGGTGAAGCTGCCGAGAGCCTTCTCTTTTTTGGAAGAAAAGATCAAGCCCTATCTCCAAGCCGCCTCCATCTCCAGGGGAAAGGTGGACGTGTTCGTCACCATCGACGTGATCGACTCCCCCACGGCAGAGATCGTTTTAGATGAGGGCTACACCGCCGCGTATCTGTCTGCCCTCCGCGCCTTGGGTGACTCCTTCGGCTTGAAGGACGACATCAGCATTATGTCCGTCGCGCAGAACCGCGATCTTTTCCTCGTGAAAAAGCCCGAGGAGGACGCGGAGCAGGATTGGGCTGATCTGAAGGTCGTGCTGGATGAAGCGGTGGAGAAATTCCTTGCGGCAAGAACCCGAGAGGGGGAAAATATCAAGCGAGATCTGCAAGGCAAGGTGGACTCCATTCGGGCGAACGTCGGCAAAATCGAGTCGCTCTCGCTGGAGGATACCAAGACCTATCGGGAAAAGCTGGAGGCGAGATTGCGGGAAATGCTTTCCGACAATCGGATCGTCTTTGAGGAAAGCCGTATTCTCACCGAATGTGCCATTTTCGCCGATCGCATCGCCATTGACGAGGAGCTGGTTCGCCTGCGTTCTCATTTCGACGGCTTTGAGGAGATTCTCCGCGCGAAGGAGCCCGTGGGTCGCCGTTTGGATTTTCTGGTGCAGGAGATCAACCGAGAAACCAACACCATCGGATCCAAATGTCAGAACTCCGCCATCGCCCGTCTTGTGGTAGACATCAAGTGTGAAATCGAAAAAATCCGCGAGCAGATCCAGAACATCGAATAATGACAACAGCGAAAAGGAAGCAACGGCTATGAAATTACTCAACATCGGCTTTGGCAATCTGGTTGCCGCCGAACGAATTCTCACCATCGTCAGTCCCGATTCCGCCCCGAT
>JAFTPX010000019.1 GCA_017463065.1 Clostridia bacterium | reverse complement strand
CTCTGCGGTCATCATCGAGTTTGGGCAGAGTTTGCTTTGTGCCACAGTATTCACAAGTAGCGACAGATTGCGTACTATCTATTTCGAGCGCTCCACCGCAGATTTTACACTTAAAAATTGCCATGATGTTCTCCCTTATTTATTGTCAGCAATCTCAATATTTTCAATGGAAAATGTGAGGCACTTTTGTATGATCTCATTGCGAGTGCGTCCTGTTTGCTCGGCAATAGTATCGAGTTTTTCTATCATATCGTTGGGAAGTCTAACGGATACCACAGACGAATCACCACGGAATTTTTTAGACGATATTACAAGTTTTTTATCAGGCATCGTTTATACACCTCATATTTTGTAGTTTTATTATATTACTTATTATACCACATTTGTAGTGTATTTGTCAACTATTTTGTTAAAATAATAAAAATAACATAAGAGGGGAATACAAATCATTCGTGACTTGTACGCCCTTAAATTATTCTATTTTTGTCAGCAGCTCCGCATCCATTCCACCTTGATTGTACTCGTTCGGCGAAGCGCTGGTAATGAACAATCTCTCTTTCCCGCAGAAATTTGATGGGATCCCGTACGTCGGGGTCGTCGGTGAGGCGGAGAATGTTGTCGTAGGTGGTGCGAGCCTTTTGCTCTGCCGCAAGATCCTCGTTCAGGTCGGTGAGGATATCTCCCTTGATGCCTACGTATTTCATATCAAAGGGAACGCCCGAGGCGGCGATGGGGTACAGTCCCGTGGTATGATCTACAAAATAGGTGGCGAAGGGAGTGCCCTCGATCTCGTCGGGAGACAGATTTCGGGTGAGCTGATAGAGAATAGCGGCGATGATCTCCAGATGTGCCAGCTCCTCGGTTCCTACGTCGGTGAGGATTCCCGTTACCTTATTATAAGGGCAGGAATACCGTTGGTGCAGATATCGCATGGAGGCGGCGAGCTCTCCGTCAGCACCGCCGAGCTGACTGATAATGACCTGCGCAAGCTGAGGATTGGGGTTCTTGATCTTAACGGGGTATTGTAATTTCTTTTCGTAAATCCACATAGCAATGTCGTTCCTTTCTGGTTCAGTTTGCGGAGGCTTCCCATGGCCACGGACCGTTGGTCCAATCCCACGAGTCGTTACTTGCGTTCTCAAAACCCGTCATGGGGCGGTTATGGGTTTTTGCTAATGCAAGCTTGAGGGCATCGCGTTCGCCGACGAGCTTATGGTAATAGTTCAGGGCGTCCTTGCAATGGGGATAGGCATCCAGATAGAGGATGGTATCCACGATGGAAAAGTCCAGTGCCTGCAGGCGGTGAAGCAGGCTGTGACTATTTGGCGCGGTTACTCCTTGATTGTTACAGCCAAGGCAAGAGCTTCGATTGTGTTCGGATAAGGGTTGGCTGAGCGATCTGCGATCGTTTCCGCGAGACATTCTGTTAGCCACGGCAGCTTCCTCCTTTCATAATTGTTTTACCCATAAAGGGAAGATCCAGCTCGGTAAAGATCGTTCCCTTCATCAGGGCGGTATCTCTGTCATACAGATTACGGAAGATTTGCAGGGGGGCGTAGACCGACGCGAGGGGGTGGTTTTCCAGCCCCCACGTGTCACCTCCCATTCCGCAACCGCCCATTCCGTTTTCATTGCGGAGGGGCAGATCTCCGCGGTTGACGGAATCCCGTTGCGAAAGAGGGGTGTCGGAGCCTCCGAGAATCCGTGAGAGCATTTCGTCGCTGATTCTGTCGCGGGGCGTCATGGTATCGTCATCCTTGTACATAGTAATTACCTTTCTGTGGTTGGTGATAGTAAGGCACGTTGGTGCCTTTACTCATAGCATATGCGGGGGTGTCATAAAATGTCATATCCTTGGATGAAATAGAAAAAATGACCGATAGGAAAAGGACAGAGAACGCAATTTCTCTGTCCTTCTTTGCCTCGAAAAATGCTGACTCGGGATGAGTCAGCATTTTTATGTACCAGTTTGGATTATTGATTGAATTTTTCCCGATACGCTTGAATGCAGTCGTCGATAATCTTCTGGGCTTCCACGGGTCCGAACAGCTCCTTCACGGCGGTCTGTTTATTTTCCAGCTGCTTATAGACCGAGAAGAAGTGCATCATTTCATCAAAAATATGGCTGGGAAGCTCATCGATGGTGCGGATATTATTATAACTGGGGTCTGAGAAGGGGATGGCGATAATCTTATCGTCCAGTGAACCGCCGTCGATCATGCGCATGACGCCGATGGGATAGACCTGAATCAGAGTCATGGGGTAGATGGGTTGCGCGCCAAGAACCAGAACGTCCAGCGGGTCGCCATCGTCCGCAAATGTACGAGGAATAAAGCCGTAGTTGGCGGGATAGTGGGTGGAGGTATACAGTACACGGTCCAGCTTGAGAAGTCCCGTGTATTTGTCCATTTCGTACTTACAGCTGCTTCCCTTGGGGATCTCGATGACAGCGGTAAAGTCCGTGGAGGAAATAACCGAGGGGTCAATGTCGTGCCAAATGTTCATAGCAAAATACCTTCCTTACTTATTATTTTTTATTTAATATAATCAAATTCAAAATCGTAAATGGAAACGGTTTTTCCGTCAGTACAGCCGTGGGACTCCAACAGCTCGAATACACCGCTGTTTTTCAGTACCCGCTGGAAGAAGTTGAGGGATTCATAGTCACTGAAATTGATCTGTCCCATCAGGTTGAACAACCATTCGCCCTCCACGTAGAAGGTGTCGTTCTCACGGCGGACCGTCGTTTCCTTGGCTCCGCCCACGTAAGCATCCTCGGGGGCGTATTCGCTTTCGTAGATCAACAGGGGAGGCAGCTCTCGCAGAAGCTCTGCCGCAAGCTTGATCATCTCGGCAAGTCCTTCGCCCGTAGCGGCGGACACGTAGAGAAGCTCCCATCCGTTTTCCTTGACGAAGGCTTCAAATGCCTCCACGTTTACCGTCTCCCGATCCAGCATATCCGCCTTGTTGGCGACGATGATCTGGGGGCGGGCGGCGAGAGCGGGGCTATAGTGCTCCAGCTCACGGTTGATCAGCTGAATATCCTCAACGGGATCTCTGCCCTCCATGCAGGAGATATCGACTACGTGGAGAAGCAAGCGACAACGATCCACGTGGCGCAGAAAGGCGTGCCCGAGTCCCGCCCCGTCGGCGGCTCCCTCGATCAGTCCGGGGATATCGGCGGCGACAAATCCGCCCTCGCCGCCCGTAGAGACCACGCCGAGATTGGGGGACAAGGTCGTGAAATGGTAGTCGGCAATTTTAGGCTTTGCCGCACTGATACGGGCAAGAATGGAGGATTTTCCCACGCTGGGGTATCCGATCAGCCCCACGTCAGCAAGCATTTTCAGCTCCAAGGTGACCTCTCGCTCCTCCCCTTTGGTTCCGTTCTTTGCGAACATGGGGACTTGTCTTGTGGGGGTGGCGAAATGGCGATTGCCCCAGCCGCCCCGTCCGCCCTTACAGCAGACGTAATCGGCACCGTCGTTCTCGCTCATATCGTGAATGATTTTTCCCGTGGCGGTATCGCGGATCAAGGTTCCGGGGGGAACCATGATCACAAGATCGGGTGCGGTTGCGCCGTGAAGCTTGCCGCCCTTTCCGTTGCCGCCGTTTTCGGCGATAAATTTGTGTTTATAGCGGAAGGCGAGCAGGGTATTGGTTCCCTGATCCACGCGGAAAACAATGTTTCCGCCTTTTCCGCCGTCTCCGCCGTCGGGACCGCCGTGAGAAACGTATTTCTCCCGATGGAAGGCAACGGCGCCGTTGCCGCCGTCTCCTGCTTTTATATAAATGCGTACGTTATCAACAAACATAAATTACCTCAATATGCCGTAATCGGCAGGAATGGTTTTCCAATCGTAAAAATCATGAATGATCCGATCTGCCCGCAGAGTGTCGCTCAAGGGAGAGGGGGGCAGAGGTCTCGTGAATGACGATGCCGTCATAGACACCCGCGGCTCTCGCGGAAAGGATCCCACTGGTTCCGTCCTCGAACACCAGACACTCCGCGGGAGCAAGACCAATCTTTCTTGCGGCGATTTGGTAGATATCGGGGGCGGGGCTTACCCGCATAGGTTCCGTCGTTATAGACCATATTTTCCTAGGAGAACCAACGACCCAGCTTTAGATGCTCCATGGAATAGCGAATGTTTTTCAGATCGGAGCCTGTTGCCATCGCAAAGGGGATTCCGTTTTTTTTGCAGAGTATCCAGCAGTTCCTCCGCACCCTCGGTCAGTCGGAGACACTCGGGGCGCTCGTCGCAGAGCTCCAGATAGACGGACTCCTTGCGTTCGTCAAATTCCGCTGTCTGGGCGGGGGTGGCGTTGGGGTTGAAGGTTTCCCGAAAGATCTGTTGGTTCTGCTTGCCGAACAGATTTTTGATCATATCCGCATCCGAGGGAGCGGTCTTTCCGTAAAAACGGAAGGCGCGGCGAAAGGCTTCCAGATGCAGAGCCGTATCAAAAAACAGTGTGCCGTTGAAGTCAAACAGAATGCCCTTGGGGGTCATGTGTCGTTATCTCCCTTCATGCGGATGATCAACTTGATCGGCGTGCCCGAAAATCCGAAGGTCTGGCGCAGAACGTTTTCGATATACCGCTGATAGGAGAAATGGAAGAGCTCCGTGTTGTTGCAGAACAGAACGAAGGTGGGGGGCGCCACCGAGATCTGGGTCATATAGTAGATCTTCAGTCGTTTGCCCTTATCGGAG
>JAFTPX010000018.1 GCA_017463065.1 Clostridia bacterium | reverse complement strand
GCTTGCTTTGTTTTTTTGCAAACATTAAAAACAACCCTGCGCATATTTTCTTTTGCTTGCTTTGTTTTTTTGCAAACATTAAAAAACAACCCTGCGCATATTTTCTTTTGCTTGCTTTGTTTTTTGCAAACATTAAAAAACAACCCTGCGCATATTTTCTTTTGCTTACTTTTCTTTTTTAAAAGAAAAGTAAGCGCATCCTGTCGCCTTACAGGTGCAAGACTCGGGCTTTGATCTCCTTGGTCTTACCCACGTTCCAAAAGTTTTCGCCCAGATAGCCACAGGTACGGCGAGTCACGTTCATTCGCTTCTGATCCTTGTTATGGCAAGCGGGGCATTCCCATTCATTGTTATCGTTGACGATAATCTCACCGTCAAAGCCGCAGACGTGGCAATAGTCGCTCTTGGTATTGAACTCGGCATACTGAATATGGTCGTAAATAAAGCGAACGATATCCTCCAGCGCATCCAGATTGTGACGCATATTGGGGATCTCCACGTAAGAGATCGCGCCACCCGAGGAAATGGTCTGGAACTGGCTCTCAAAGTCGAATTTGGAGAAGGCATCGATCTTTTCCCGCACGTCCACGTGATAGGAATTGGTATAGTAGCCCTTGTCGGTTACGTCCTCGATCGTACCAAAGCGTTGCTTGTCGATCCGCGCGAAGCGGTAGCAGAGCGACTCGGCGGGCGTGCCGTACAAGCCAAAGCCCAGCCCCGTCTCCTTCTTCCATTCCTCGCACTTCTGGCGCATCCGCTTCATTACGCAAAGAGCGAACTCCAAGCCCTTGGGATCGGTATGGCTGACCCCCGTCATGAGCTTGGTCACCTCGTACAAGCCGATATAGCCAAGAGAAATGGTGGAGTAACCGCCGTGCAGATATTTGTCGATGGTTTCGCCCTTGTCCAGACGGGCGATGGCACCGTACTGCCAATGGACGGGGCTGGTATCGGATAGGGTTCCTTCCAGCGACTCGTGGCGGCACAAAAGCGCCCGTTTGCAAAGTGCCAGCCGCTCGTCAAAGAGCTTCCAGAAGGCATCCTCGTCGCCCTTTGCCAGAATTCCGATCTGGGGTAGGTTCAGGCTGACTACGCCCTGATTGAATCTGCCTTCAAACTTATAGCTTCCATCCGCATCCTTGAAGGGAGAAAGGAAGGATCGGCACCCCATGGGGGAGAACACGTTCCCCTCGTAATTTTCTCGCATCTTCTTGGCGGAAATATAGTCGGGATACAGCCGTTTAGAGGAGCACTTGACCGCGAGGTGGGTGATGTAATCGTATTTTCCGCCCTTGAGACAGTTACATTCATCCAACACGTAAATCAGCTTGGGGAAGGCGGGGGTTACGTAGACCCCCTTTTCGTTCTTGATTCCCTGATACCGCTGATTGAGGATCTCCTCGATGATCATGGCGTTTTCTTCCACATACTCGTCGTCCTCGCGGATATGCATAAACAGAGTAACAAATGGCGACTGTCCGTTGGTGGTCATCAGGGTATTGATCTGGTACTGAATGGTCTGCACACCCGAGCGAAGCTCGTCCCGCAGGCGAGCATCCGCAATCTTCAGAATGACCGATTCCTCCAGCTCGTCTCCCATGGTCTTTTTCAGCTGAGACACGAACTTGTCCCGACTGCGGCGGAGATATTTGCCCAGATGTCCCACGTCCACCGACTGTCCTCCGTACTGGGAGCTTGCCACGGCGGCAATGATCTGGGTCAGGATGGTACACGCCACTTGGAAGGACTTGGGGGATTCGATCATCTTTCCGTTCATGACCGTACCGTTCTCCAGCATATCTCCGATGTTGATCAGACAACAGTTGAAGATGGGCTGTAAAAAGTAGTCGGCATCGTGGAAATGAATCGCGCCCTCGTCGTGCGCCTTGGAGATCTCCTCGGGCAGAAGAATCCGTCGGGTCAGGTCCTTGGAGACCTCTCCCGCAATCAGGTCCCGCTGGGTGGATGCCATGATGGCGTTTTTATTGGAGTTTTCCTCCATTACGTCCTTGTTGGAATTTTTGATCAGCGACAGAATCGACTCGTCGGTAGTATTGGCGTGCCGAACCAGCGCTCGCTCATAACGGTAAATGATATACGCCTTGGTCAGCGTGTATTTTTTGAGCATCATCAGATCGTGCTCGACCATATCTTGAATATCCTCCACCAGATATCGGTCTCTCTTCTTGCGCTCGATGTTGCATACGATCTGTTCGATTTCCTTGTCGCTAACCCGATGCTCCTCGTCTACGGCATCGTTTGCCTTTTGAATGGCTTTTATGATCTTACTTCGGTCAAACTCTACGGTTGATCCGTCTCTTTTGATAACCTTCATTTTTTTCTCCTTCTTCTTACGGTATCGGAAAATTTAGCAGTATAATCATACCATATATTTTGTGTTGTGTCAAGAATAAAAACACAATATATTGTGCTTTTTTGTTTTTTTGTAGAATTCAGCAATTCAAAGAAGCATGCTTTATTCAAATGTAACAAAGAGAGATGCGCCTACTTTTCTTTTAAAAAAGAAAAGTAGGCAAAAGAAAACACTGGCAAATAGTTTCTTAACGTTTGCACAAAAGATAAAGTAGGCAAAAGAAAACACTGGCAAACTGTTTCTTAATGTCTGTACAAAAGATAAAGTAGGCAAAAGAAAACACTGGCAAATCGTTTCTTAACGTTTGCACAAAAGATAAAGTAGGCAAAAGAAAATACTGGCAAACTGTTTCTTAATGTCTGTACAAAAGATAAAGCAGGCAAAAGAAAACACTGCCAAATAGTTTTTTAACGTTTGCACAAAAGATAAAGTAGGCAAAAGAAAATACTGGCAAATAGTTTCTTAACGTTTGCACAAAAGATAAAGTAGGCAAAAGAAAACACTGGCAATTTGTTTTTTACTGTTTGCCATAAGGATCGTGTTCGTTTTGCAGGGATCGTTTGCTTGCTCGGACCGTCAGTTTGCGGAAAATTCAGTGTGCGGTCCGTCTATCAAGAAAGCCGCCTTCCTTGCAAAAATCTCTTGCTTTTCGCCGCGATTTATGGTACAATAATATCGATCAAAAAAGGCGGAGGACGAAAGACGAATATGAAGCACGTGGATATTTACACCGACGGTGCCTGCCGCGGCAATCCCGGTCGGGGCGGTTGGGGCGCGATTCTGGTATACGGAGCGAAGGAAAAGGAGCTGTCGGGGGGCGAGCCCATGACCACCAACAATCGGATGGAGCTGATGGCGGCAATCGCGGCAATGGAGGCTCTGCGGGAGCCCTGCGATATTACTCTGACCTCGGATTCCAAGTATCTCACCGATGCTATCAATAAGGGGTGGCTTGCCTCTTGGAAGAAAAACGGTTGGGTCAAGGCGGACAAGAAGCCCGTGCTGAACGTGGAGCTGTGGGAGCGGATCGATGCCCAGCTGAAGATTCATACCGTTCGATTTGTCTGGGTTCACGGACACCGCGGACACGTCTATAACGAGCGCTGTGACGTCCTTGCCACCACCTTCGCTGACAGCTTTGAGGGATAGGGGACGTGAAAATTGATGAAGATACGGTTTGGGACCCTTTCTCGAATGAAAGGGTCCCAAATTGCGTTCTATTCTAATTCTAAGCTGTCTGCGTTGAGAAATTCATGGGCGCTGATCAGCGAATCGGTGGCAATGAGTCTGGATGCGCCGCAACGGTTACAGGAAACCATCACGCCGTCTTGACGGATCTCCGCGTCGTAGTCGCCCTCCTCGCCGTGAGGACAGTGGCAGTGAATCCGCCCCTCGGCATCCAACTCCTTGATCACGTAGGTTACGATCTCGGTAACCTGCGGGTCGGAGAGGGTTTGCTCGCCGCGAAAGGCGTCAAAGCTGTCGATTCCGTTTTCCTCCAGAAGATCCAAGAGCTCCAGCTCGGTACGGGAGAGCTCTGCTTTGACGTGATTGGCATCCCCCATCATGGCGATGTTCACGTCGGAATAGGGGCAGGGAAGCACGAACAGATCCTTCCCGAAAAAGAGGGAGGAGCTGACCGAAAAATTATGGGGCGTGGGACAGAGAATACAGGGAACGGTAAAGCGGATTTTTCCGTCCTTTCCGTAAACGACAGTCATTTCGCTTTTGCCGCAGGAGCATTTTAGCTTCAGCATATCGGCAGTCAGTTGAAACAGTCCGACCACGCTCATGACGCCCGCCCCGCAGTGAGGGCAACGGTACGCCACGGTAGTTTGTTTGGATTCCAGTACCATAGTTTCTTCCTTCGTTCTTTTTGGATTTGAATGGGGTGTTGCGTTTGGCAACACCCCGTTTTACTCATAGTTTATGCGTCGATCTTGTCGAGTGCCTTTTCTTTTACGGTAATTGCGTACTTACCCTCCATAGCGTCGTAGTAAGCCTCGTAATCGTCGTTCAGAATCGATGTCTTTACGTTCACGTACCAATTTTCCGCGCCGTCCGCGTGATAGAATGCCACGCAATAGGTGCTTTCATCCAGCTTGATGGGAGTAGCGGTCAGCGTACCGACAACAGTCGTGTCCGCAAAGAGCCAGGTGTCAAAGCTTGCGCTGCCCAGATTGCCCTTTACGTAATCCTCAAGCTCTGCGTGACCCGCATTCTCGTTGTTGTGTGCGTAGTCCTCGAAGATATCAAAGGTAAGGGTTGCGTTCTGCCGCAAAGCGGCGATGGCGGCCAGAGCGGCGTCTTCTGTCTCGTACAGAATGTACGCTATGTTCTTGGATTTGGTGGGATCCGCGTACTGAACGGCATCCAGCATGTAGACGGAGATCGTGGTGCTGGTGTATTCCTCCAGATCAGCGGGAACGCCGCCCTCTGCCTCGCCGTCACCCGAAACGATTACGGTGAGGTCGCCCACCTTTCTGCCCTCGTCAAATGCCCACTCGGAAACGTCACTGCCCACGGTGTAGGGAACTTTAGTCTGAGAGAGGGCTTCCTTCGTGGAAAGAACCGTCTTGTAAGCGGAGCCCTTGATCGTGTTCAGAATCTTGGCGTAAGCGGTCTGTACAGTCTTTTCATAGGCGGTTACCGTCTCTGCCGTCTCGTCCTCGATGGTGACGGCATCGGCGGTGGTAGTTTTGCCCGCAACAGCATCGGCTACAAGCTGAGCCTTCATCGCTGTCTTAATGGCGGTGATATCCTCGTCGGAGGGCTTGATGTTATCGGCAATGGATTGGTTGGCGTAGAGGTTCTCAACGGCATCCTCGGCGGCGTATTCCAGCACCAGTTTCTCAAATTCTTCCGCGGAGGTAACTTCCTTCAGCTTGTCCGTCCGTCCCTCATGGAGGGTGATCTTGTCGCGGTATGCCCGCAGGATCGTTTCCTTCTTGTCGTCGGGAATGGATTCGTAATCCTCACCCAGAATTTCGATGACGATATCCTCGTAGTTTACGGTAACGATATAGGCAGAATAGTCAACCACGTTGAAGGACTTCTTGTCCGCGTTGTAAGCGGTATTCACGCGGTCAGCCGTAATGGCAGCCTCCAGATCCTCGGAGAGCGCGTTCATGCACTTGGTTGCCAGCGAGGAATATTCCATTGCTTTCCGAATGTCGGAAGCGCTGACACCGGGACCGTACATAGCGGCTATGTAGGAATTGAGGGTATAGCCGTAGCCGGAGGCAGCCGCGCTCAGCGCGTCGATGTTGGCATCGATGGTGGCAAGCTCGTCCTCGTCCAGCTCCAGATTTCTCGCGTGAGCCTCCTCACAGTACAGAAGCATGCTGGAAACCGTTTTTACGGTGCGATGCATAAAGTAGTCGAACCAAGTCTCGGGGAGATCCTCTTCGTTGGTGATATCGGTCACCAGATTGGCATCCATGTAAGAGGAGGTGGCGTCGGTTCCTTTCGCGCCGCCGAAGGGCTGATCCTTCAGGGAAGCGGAGGTATCCAGACTAAAGTATCCGTAATTCAGATAAGAACTGTAGTCGGAAGTGAAGGACTGGTATTCGTTGTAGAAATAATAGGACATCATGTTCGTGTTCACGCGGAAATTATCGCTGGACACGGAGGTTCTGATGCGGTTGAATACACCGTTAGCGGCAAGGAGACTGAGAGCGACCGACAAAAGGATCGCTACCGTTACCACCAGCGTGATCAGTGTCATCAGCCAGCTGGGCATGCCTTTCTTTTTCTTGGGAGTGCCCAAGGCTCTTGCCTGCACGCTTGCTCTGCTTGCTCTGATTCTGTTTGATTTTCCCATAGAAGGATCCACCTTTGCTTTTTATTTGATGTTTTTGCGTTTGTTTTGATTTGGGAAGAAGGCGCCGTTTGCTTTTTGCGGAATGCGCGGGCTTTCTTCCCTTTATTATAATCGTATCCCGTGATAAAAGGTTGAATATTATATGAACGCTTTATGAATTTTGTGGAGTGCCCGTACCCTTATACGTTGGTGATTACGGGGAGTACCATGGGCTTACGCTTGGTTTTGGTGTAAAGATATTTGGAGAGGGTGTCCTTGACGCAGGTTTTCAGCTCCATGCGATCCACCCGTCCGCCCCGATCCAGACAGTCGTTGATGGCTTGGGTAGCAAGCGCCCGAACCTCCTCCATCAGCTCCTCGGATTCTCTGACGTAAACGAAGCCGCGGGAAACCACGTCGGGACCCGAAAGAAGGAGTCTGGCATCCACGTCTACCGAGGCGACCACCACGATCAGACCGTCCTGTGCCAAATGGCGACGGTCGCGGAGCACAATGTTGCCCACGTCGCCTACGCCGTAGCCGTCCACGAGGACATTCCCCGAGGGAACGGTTCCTGTAAACTTGGCACTCTTTTTGTCGAGCTCCAGTACCTTTCCAATGTCGGAAATGAAAATATTCCGATCCTCAATGCCCATATCCAATGCCAGCTCGCGGTTAGCGGCAAGGTGACGGTATTCTCCGTGAACGGGCATGAAATATTTGGGCTTGATCAACGCTTGAAGCAGCTTCAGCTCCTCCTGACAGGCGTGTCCCGAAACGTGTACCTCTACCACGGCGTCGTGGAGAACGTTGACTCCGTTTTTGGAAAGCTCGTTGATGATCCTGCCCACCAGCTTCTCGTTGCCGGGGATGGCACTGGAGGAGAGTACCACCAGATCGTTCCGTCCCAGCGTGATCTGGGAGTGATCGGAAAACGCCATGCGGTACAGAGCGGACATGGGTTCGCCCTGACTGCCCGTGGTAATGAGGGTGATCTCCTCTGGCTTGAAGCGCTTGGTTTCGTTAATGTCGATCAGCACGCCGTTGGGGACGGTCATATATCCCAGCTCTACGGCGGCGCCGACAATGTTCAGCATACTGCGCCCCGTGATGGCAACCTTTCTTCCGTGCTTGGCGCTGACGTTAATGATCTGCTGGACCCGATGGACGTTGGAGGAAAAGGTGGCGATGACGATTCGCTTGTCGGGATTGGTGGTAAAGATGTATTCCAACGATTTTCCCACCTTTTTCTCGGAGGGTGTGAAGCCCGGTCGCTCCGCGTTGGTGGATTCACACATCAGCAGAAGCACACCCTTTTTTCCAATCTCACCCAGACGGGTAATGTTCATCATATCGCCGTCGATGGGGGTAATGTCCAGCTTGAAGTCACCCGAATGAACCACAGTTCCCACGGGGGTGGTGATGGACAGACAGCAGGCGTCGGCAATGGAGTGGTTTACGTGAATAAACTCCACCGAGAAGGCACCCAGCCGTACCGTTTGACCCGCGTGAACACAATGGAGCGCGGGGGTGCAGGGAAGCACGTGCTCCTCTAATTTGTTTTTGATGATTCCCAAGGTCAGCTTGGTTCCGTAAATGGGGGGATTGATCTGGCGCAGGACGTAGGGGATCGCACCGATGTGGTCCTCATGACCGTGGGTCAGTACGATGCCGCGGATCTTGTCCCGATTGGCTTCCAAATAGGAAATATCGGGAATAACCAAATCGATGCCCAGCATATCCTCGTCGGGAAAGCCAAGACCGCAGTCAATGATAATGATATCGTCCGCGTATTCCAGAACGGTCAGATTCTTACCGATTTCATTCAATCCGCCCAGAGGAATGACGCGAAGCTTACTTTTTTGTTTTTTTGGCATAAATTCTCCTAATTTTTAAAAATAAACACACGAATCCAACCTTCCCCGAGCCCACGGCACCGCTCCCCGCGCGCCTTGGAAGGTCAATTTTTTCATAGCTTTGAATAGTATACCATATTTTTTTTCAATTGTCAAGAGTTTTCCGTAGGGAGGGTAGGAGTCAGGCGAACAACAGCACGAGAATCCAAGAGAGTAGGACGGACAGCGCACCGCAGACGGCGCCGCAAAAAAAGGGAACCGCCCGAGAGGCAGAGGAGCGGCGTGGGCGCGCCCCGCCCCGCTTTCGGAGGGCATGGCTTTCCGCCAGAATCCGATTGGCTTCCCTGATCATTTCGTTTTCCCCGCAGGGGGCGGGGTGGTTGGGGGCATCCGAATGCAGAATAAAATACGCCCCCTCAAAATAACGGTTTCCCGTGATCCGCATCCAGATCACACGTTTCTGAATTCCTTTGAGCATGTGTGCATCTCCGTTTATTTGGCATTTGAGGTAACAACAGTATTGACGGATCTTTCCCATCTTAATCGTATTTTTAAAAAAGATTGCCAATGGAAGGAAAGTCGAAACATATCGAAAAAGCGCGCAAAAAAGGGGCGTTTTTTGAAAAAAACGAAAAAAAAGAGGGGATTTTGGTAAAATAGCTAAAAAAATAAGAAATTTCTCTTGACATTTAAATCGAAGTATACTATAATAAGGAAAAGAACCACGGATTTTCGACAGAAGCAGAAGAGTTGCCTTGTGTGATTGGTCGAAACGGTAAGACTTCAAGCGCGAAGCAGTTTAGGGAAGCCAATGAATCTATCCAACGCGAAAATGAAAAAAGGAGAAAAAACCATGAAATCCACGGGAGTCGTACGCAAGGTTGACGAGCTGGGACGAATCGTATTGCCCATTGAAATTCGGAAAACCTTGGACATTCAGCAAAAGGATGCTATTGAGATTTTTACAGACGAGGATAAAATTATTCTGCAAAAGTATCAGCCATCCTGCATTTTCTGCAATAACGCGGATGATATTATTTATTTTAACGGAAAGCGCGTTTGCGGCGCTTGCGTTGCGAAAATGAAAAAGGAATTCTGATCGATCAGATGAAAAAAGCGTCAGCCTCTTTGAAAGGCTGACGCTTTTTTATATAACGAAAACAATCGGCTGGCGGTCATGACTTCAAACGAAAAGGCGAGGTCTCATTTCGCGGGGAACAAAAGTCCGTGAATCAAGAAGAAAAGAAATAACCGCTTTTGTCATCAAAAGCCGATGGCAAGAGCGGTATTTGGGGTAGAAATTCTTGGGGATTTCAAATTTTATCCGTATTTTTTAGCCGCGCTTTGGCTCGCTGACGTACTTTTGTACGTCGACGAGAGCCAAAGCACGACTTCCGCATCTAAATGAGATACCGCCGTTGGCGTATCCCGGCATCCTTTTTATTCCTCGCTGTCGCCGAGGGTTCCTTCCATGACACGGCGGGAGTATTCCTCCGCGGTCAAGAGCACGCGGCGGGGCTTATTCCCGTCGGGCTTGGAGACGTACCCCATTTGCTCCATGGTGTCGATGATCTTCGCGGCGCGGCCGTAGCCCACACCCAGACGGCGTTGCATGAGGGAGGTCGAGATCTTTCCTTCCTCCACCGCCAGCTTGACGGCATCGTGGAATTTGGAATCTCCGCCCTCGCTTTCGGGGAGGAGCTCGGAGGAACCGCCACCGCCCTTTTTCATGCCGCACTTGGCTGCTTCTTCCTCGATACGGTTGACGAATTCGCTGTTGTATTTTGCCTTTGTGTTGTTTTCCTTAATAAAGGTAACGATATCCTCCACCTCTTTTTCGGTGACGAAGGCACCTTGCACACGAAGGGGCTTCGCCGCTCCCACGGGGGCAAAGAGCATATCGCCTCGACCGATGAGCTTTTCGGCACCCGCAATATCGATAATGGTACGGGAGTCCACCTGAGACGCTACCGTACAAGCGATACGGGAGGGGATGTTTGCCTTGATCAGACCCGTAATGACGTCAACCGAGGGACGCTGGGTACCGATGATAATGTGAATCCCCGCGGCACGCGCCTTTTGCGCCAGACGGCAGATGGAGGATTCCACCTCGTCGGGGGCGGTCATCATCAGATCGGCAAGCTCGTCGATGATAATGACCATGTGAGGCATATGCTCCTTATAGGGATCGTTTTCGGTGGCGGCATTGTAGGAGGCGATGTCACGGACGCCAACCTCCTCGATCAGCTCAAAGCGGCGCTCCATTTCGGCAACCGCCGAGGCAAGGGCGCCCGCCGCCTTTTTAGGCTCGCTGACGATGGGGGCGTATAGATGGGGAATATCACGATAGAGGGCAAACTCGACCTTCTTGGGGTCGATGAGAATCAGCTTCACGTCCTCGGGTCTTGCCTTGTAAAGAATACTCATGATCACGCAGTTGATACAGACGGATTTACCCATACCCGTAGCACCCGCGATGATCATATGGGGCATCTTGGTAATATCAAAGTAAATGGGGTTGCCACCCACGTCCATGCCGAGGGAGGCGGTCAGCTTGCTCTTGGCTTCGTTGAATTGGGAATTTTCGATCAGATCCCGCAGATAAACGGTAGCGCGGTTGCGGTTGGGGACCTCGATTCCCACGGCGGGCTTGCCGGGGATGGGGGCTTCAATTCGCACGCCGGAGGTCGCAAGGCTCAGAGCGATATCGTCCACCAGATTGGCGATGGAGCGGACACGGACACCCGCCTCGGGCTTGAGCTCGTAGCGCGTGATCGTAGGACCGCGGGAGTAGTTGATCTCCTTGATGTTGATCTTGAAGCTCTTGAGAGTAGAGAGCAGCTGACGGGCATTCTCCTGAAGCTCCGCGGTGTAGTCCTGCTCCTCTTTGTTTTTGTTGGGGGTGAGCAGATCGAGGGGAGGGAATACGTAGGGCATGGCGATCTCCTCTTCCTCCTCGCCCCCCTCCTCGGGTACGACCGCCGCCACGTCGGACAGGAGCTCGTCCGTTCCCAGCTCGCTGAGCTCCAAGGGAGTGGCGGGCGCGGACTCGGCACGGGGCTGTTCTCCTTGCGCGGGGGTCTGATTAAGATTTTTGAAGAAGTCCTCCAGCTTGCCGTATTCATTGGAATCGAAGCCGGTGTCGCCGCCGTAGTCTCTGGCTTCCTCCGCTTCTTTGGCTTCCTTCGTGTCCTGATTCAGCATTTGCGCCACGGGGTCTGCCGTGGGAGCGGGCTCCGCGTCTCTGGCAGGTCCGATGTAGATCTCCTCTTCCTCGCTTTCCTCTTCGGTCAGACGGGCGATCTCCTCCGCGGACAGACTCTTTGCCGATTCCGCCTTTGGCTCTTCCATCTTCTGCTTTCTCGCGGCTTTCGAGGCAGTGGTTGCCGCGGTGGCTGCCGCTGCCCGTTGCTTTTGCTCCGCGGCGCGGCGCTTTTCTTCCTCCAGACGCTCCTGCTCCGCGAAGTACGCCCGTTCCTCTCGGCGCAACGCTTGCTTTTCTTGAATTTTCGTAATGATATAATCGGGGGTCAGTCCCAGCGTGAAAATGACGAACAGGACCAGCAGAATGATCAGGAGCACCATGGAGATGACCGTCTCAAAGGCAGTGACCATCAGACAGCCCAAGCTGCTTCCCAGAATGCCTCCTCCCACGAACAGCTCCTCCGCGCCGTCGGTCCACATTTCCTCAAGGTCAAAGGAACCGTAGTCGGCGATGACGCCGAAGATGGCGGAGATGGTCAGCAGAGACAGAGATGCCATGATCCCCTGCAGCAACAGGCGGCGCTTCGCGCGACGGTAATCGTCGTAATACGCCGAATTGGGATCCATGTCCGCTTCCTTCCACTTGATGTTATGCAGACACCATTTCAGACCAAGAAAGGCGAACAGAACGGGGAGCAGTACCGACGCTCCGCCGAAAAGACCGCCCATCAGCCAAACGATGCCGTAGCCCAGCACGCCCGCTCCGTCGTCAAGTCCCGCTACGTGGACGATGATGAAGCAAATGGCGAGGATCAGGGCGAAGACGAGAAAACCGTAGGGAAGGATCTTGCTCGTCATGCCTCTGCGGGGCTTTGCCGCCGATTTCCGCTCGTCCCGTCCGAACTCAGCCGACACGGACTTGACCGCTTTTTTGGCACCCTTTTTCGCCCTTTTTTTCGCCACGGACTTTCCTTTCTTCCGGATTTGATTTTGAATTTTTTTGTTTGCCATGAATCTATCGTACCTCCCGATGAGTAAAAGGATAAAATTTGAATGATTGGGTAAACTATTCCGTAACGGAACATCAATCCATTTTACATTATATCATAAAGTTTTGTGGCTTGCAAGCGTTTTTTCGCTGTTTTCGAGAAAATAGAGAAGGAAAGAAAGGGAGAAATCCATGAGGACGGGAATCAGGCTCATAGGAAAAAAGAGGGGGAGAGGACTGTATCTGGCGCTCGGGGGACTGTTGGCGGGCTTTGCCAACGGCTTGCTGGGAGCGGGAGGCGGAATTCTTGTGGTATTTGCCTTGGCGGCGGCGCGATCGGAGGATTTGCCCGAGGCGAGAGATCTGTACGCCAACGCGCTGTGCGTGATGCTTCCCATCTCGGCGGTGTCCTGCGTTCGGTACGCCCTGTCGGGACATTTGCGGACCGAGGGCTTCGGGGTCTTTGCCTTGCCCGCCATCGCGGGGGGACTGTTGGGCGGACTGCTTCTGGGGAAGCTGAAGGCGAAGCCCCTGAAGAAGCTGTTCGGGGCGCTTGTGATCTATTCGGGGATCATGCTGATGATCCGATAACCGTAAAATCAAGAAAAGAAAGGAAAGGACTTATGGTAGTTCATATGATTGCGGCGTTTCTGATTGCCGCGCTGTCGGGAATGGGAGTGGGAGGCGGAGGCTTGTTCGTGGTCTATTTGGCACTGTTTGGGGAGACACCACAGCTGACCGCGCAGGGGATGAATCTGCTTTTCTTTTTGTTCTCGGCAGGCGCGTCCATGCTGGTTCATCTTCGGCAGCGGCACGTCCTTCCCCTCGCCGTCCTTCTGATGGCGGGAACAGGGATTGCGGGAGCCTTGCTGGGATCGGCACTGGCACCTCACGTCAACGGCGACCTTTTGCGGAAGCTATTCGGGGGGATGCTGGTGGTCAGCGGAATTTTGGCGCTGCAGAGGAAGGAGCGGTCGGAAGAGAGCGGAGAGTAGAATCGTCCGACAAAAAAGGAGGCGCATTGCTATTGCCCTTGGATTTCCCGAGAGAACCCGCTCCGCTTGCCGTCGCATTTCCCCAAAGATACGGAGAATGGGTCGAACGGTTTTTGGAATATTCTCAAGGGCGCCGACGGAATCCGACACGGCTTTTGGCGACTTTTTGATACAATCAGTTCCATAGAAGAACGCAATCCTTACAGAGGAAGGAGAGAAAAGCAAATGGACGCAAACAAAAAGCAAACGGAGGGGACGGAACGGCTTCCCGAGCCGACGCAACCGCAAACGGAGGCACAGGGGGCTTCCGCCGCAAGGGCAAAATGGGACGGGAGGACGTTCCTTTTGAACGTGTTTTTCGGGTTACTGTATGCCCTGTGGGGGTATTTGTTGGGGGGCGCGGTACTGCCCTTCGGCACAAGACCCTTTGGGATCGCTCTGCTGTGCGCCGCCGACCGACGGGTGATCTACCTTTGGGCGGGGCTTTGCGTGGCGGCGTGGAGAAGCGAGGATCGGCTTCTCTGGCTGGGGGTTCTGACGGCGGTTTTGCTGATCCGCCTGCTGGTGCGCTTTGCCTTGGATACGCCTTGGTCGGAGGAAGAGAGTGCCTCTGCGGGGGAGAGGACCTTCGGAGAGGTCTGGCCCGTTCTCTTTTCGGAGCACGTTAGTCTGCGCATGGCGACCGCTGCCATCGCCGCCTTTGCGGTGGGGATCTATCGGCTGAGTCAGGGCGGATTTCTGTATTACGATCTGTACGGCACGATCCTCGGCGTGGTGGCGGCACCCGCGGCGGTGTTGCTTTTCAGCGGATTTTTTAGCGATGAGAGTGCGGGGGTCTGGCGCAAGCGAAGCGGACTGTTGTCCTTGGCGTTCGTCCTCCTTTGGGCGACGGGGGACGCTACGCTGTACGGCGTGAGCCTTGGGGTTTTCGGTTGTATGTTCCTTGTGCTGTATCTGACGAGAAAGCAGGGGATCGTGGCAGGCGTGATCGCGGGAACGGTCTGCGGATTGGCGATCTCGGTGGAGCTGGCGCCCCTGTTTGCCTTCGGCGCGCTGTCGGCGGGATTGCTTCTGGCGGTGTCCCCGTTTCTTGCGTGCTCGGCGGCTTGCTCGGTTTCGGTGGCGTGGGGCTTTTACGTCCGAGGGATCGGTGCGCTCAACGGTCTCGCTCCCGCCATTCTTGGCGCCTGCGTGCTCTTCGCCGTGATGGACAAGCTGTTCTTTTCCGCCTCCCGAACCGAGACGGCGGCGGAAACGACCGCCTCCGCGGAGCGGACGGAGCGGAAGGCTTGCGTCCCCTTGGGGAGGGAGGCGATGGATCATCTGCGCCTGACCGATACCCATCGGCGGATCAAGGAGCTTTGTGAGGGCTTTTCCTCTCTGTCGGAGGTGTTTTACGGCTTGAGCCGACGGATGCAGACCCCTACGGAGGGCGATCTGCGGCAGATCTGCGATCACGCCTTTGACAGCTCCTGCGCTACCTGTCCCGATCGGACAGGCTGTTGGGGGGAGCGATATCATCTGAGCGCGGGAGAGGTAGGAACCCTGAGCGCGATCTTGCATCGAAACGGACATCTGACGGCGGCGGACGCGCCCAAGAGCCTGACGGCGCGGTGCGGTCGGCTTCCCGATATTCTGGAGGAGATCAACCATCACGCAGCCCTTCACGCGAAGGAGCTTCTGCAGGGAGACCGTACCGAGGTATTCGCTCAGGATTACGAAGCCGTATCCGAGATTCTGGCGACTGCCATGGTAGACGAGGCGGGGGAGTATGAGATCGACGAGACACGTTCCTTGCGGCTGTGCGACGAACTGAGAGACGAGTCCCTCGGTATCCGCGGCGTGTGCGTCAGCGGCGGGAGGAAACGAAGGGTTACCCTTTGGGGAACCGATTGCCGAGATTTTTGGCGGGAGAAGGACCGCCTTCGTCAGATGGCAGAGGAAGCTTGCGCCTTTCCCTTGAATGGGGGAACGGTTTTCGAGGAGGAGGCGGCGCTTGTCTTCGAGGAGGCGGAGACCCTTTCGGTCTGTTGCGCCAAGCGAACCCTGTGCGCCGAGGGAGAGGATTCTTATTGCGGGGATACGGTGAGCGTGTTCCGCAAGCCTGACGGACGATTTTACGCCTTGATCAGCGACGGAATGGGATCGGGCAGAGAGGCGGCGCTGACCTCGGGAGTCAGCGGACTCTTTCTGCGCCGTATGATCGGAGCGGGGATCCCCTGCGAGACCGCGCTGAAGCTGCTCAACGGCTTTTTGCGAAACCGAGGAAGCGGAAGCGTTCACGAATGCTCCGCTACGGTGGATCTGATGGAGATGGATCTGATGAAGAGCCGCGCGTCCTTTTATAAAAGCGGGGCGGCGCCTACCTACGTCTTTCGGAGCGGCAGTCTGTTCAAGCTTCGCTCTCATACCGTGCCCGTGGGAATCATACGGGAGATGGATACCCGAAGAATTCGGTTTGACGTGAACGAGGGGGACGTGGTGGTGATGATCAGCGATGGCGTAACGGGGGGCAAGGAGGAATGTCCGTGGCTCTTTGATCTGCTTCGCAGTCAGGCGCAGACCGCGTCGGCAGACCGCTTGGCGGATCTGATTGTCAAGTACGCCAAGGGGGAGGGCTGTCGGGATGACCTCTCGGTTCTGATCGTGAAAATTGAGGGAGCGAAGACCGCTGTCTCTTCTGAAAAATAAGGAGGAGCATGGAAAAAGAAACGAAACCGATGGGGCGGGGGTCCGATCGATGGTTGATCGCCCTTGCGGTGATTCTGCTTGCCGCCGTGGGGCTCTCTGTGATGGTTCTCCCCAAGGCTTCCTTTTCCGAACGGGAAAATCGGGTGCTGACTACGTGGCGCGCGCCTACGGCGGAGGAGCTTCTGACGGGACAATTTGCCGAGACCCTGCGGGATCTGTATGCCGATCAGTTTCCTCTGCGGACCACCCTGACCTCGTGGAAGGCGGCGGCGCAGATCACCTTGGGGCTTGGCGAAAACAATGGGATCCTCTTTGGCAAGGACGGGTATCTGATCCCCCGACCAACCGACGCGGAGTCCGAGACCTTTCGGCGGACCCTTGGGGCAATGGAGGATTTTTTTGCCGAGACCGAGGGGCGGGGGATTCCCCTTTGCGGGCTATTCGTCCCAAGAAGCGCGGAGGTGATGAGCGACTGTCTGCCCACCCTCTACGCCCGTTTTTCCAATACATCCACCGAGGAGAGCGGATGGAAGGCGTTGGAAGCCTGTTCCTTTGAGACGGTGATTCCTCTGGAGGAGCTTCGGAAAGGGGCGAGAGAAGGGCGGCAGACCCAATACCGCACGGATCACCACTGGACGACCTACGGCGCGTATCTTGCCTATCGAGCTGTCGCCCCTGCCTTGGGGATCGTTCCCAAGGAGGAGCCCTTCTTTCGGGTGGAGACGGTCAGCGAGGACTTTTTGGGAAGCTCTTACGCCACGGCGGGTTGTGTCGCCAAACAGGCGGATTCGGTGGAGCTGTATCGATTTGAGGGAGAGGATCGGTTTGTGATCCGTAATGAGGAAACGGGTCAGACGCTTGAGGGCTTTTACGATCGGTCGGCAATCGAGGGCGCGGGGCAGTACGAGGTGTTTCTGGGGGGCAATTACGGGCGCATTACGGTTACCGAACCCGCCGAGCAGACACGTCCGAGGTTACTTCTGATTAAGGATAGCTATGCCAACAGCCTCATTCCGTTTCTTGCGTTGCATTTCGATCTGGACGTGATCGACCTGCGGTATTATCCTCGAACGGTAACGGAGCTGTTGGATAGGAATTCCTACGACCGCGTTTTGATCCTTCAGGGAATCCAGACCCTGATCGACGAGCCGTCCCTCGCCAAATTGGCAAGGTGAGAACCGTGGGGATGCGTTAGGGGGAACTTCTTTCGAGAAGTTCCCCCTAAAACCCTCTCAAGAACTTTCTGACGGAAAGTTCTTTTTTGGTTTTGTAGCAAGTGCGCCGAGTTGTTGTGCAATAGTAAAATGACAGGGGAATATGACAAAAAGTCGCTTGCTTTTTGAAAAAATCGGGAGAAGAATGATAAAATATCCTCTGTCGGTTGACGGCTCGGCTTTTTTGTGGTACAATAGGATGAGATGTCGAAAGAAGGGTGGAGCATCGATCTGGATGAGGAGCACCCCTTCTTTTGCTTTGAATGTTCGGATCAGCTGGAGCGGCTGTTTGACGACGTGATCACCGAGGATATGGAGACTGCGATTTGAATATCTATATGCAGGGCGTGTTTTATATCGCCATGTCCTATCACAAAAAGCAGGAGTCTCCTCAACAGGTTCGCAAGCGGAAACGGGCACAAAAGGGGAATGAAGCGGCGGAATGAGAATATACATGTACGGAAAGAGGAAATCATGAGTCAAGTCAATCAACGAAAACGGACGGAGCTTCTGTCTCCCGCGGGAAATTTTGAAAAGCTGAAGGCGGCGCTTCTGTACGGAGCGGACGCGGTGTATCTGGCGGGTCTTCGCTTTGGAATGCGCTCGGCGGCAGATAATTTTTGCGACGAGGAGCTGGAGGCGGCGGTCCAATATACCCACGAGAGGGGAAAAAAGATCTATCTGACCCTGAATACCATGCCCCACGGTAACGAATATCCCGCTCTGCGAGACTTTCTGCGGAGCGTTGGGGATTACGGCATTGACGCCATGATCGTCGCCGACCTTGGGGTGCTTGCCACCGTGCGGGAGCTTCTGCCCGACATGGAGGTGCATATTTCCACCCAAGCGAGCATCGTCAGTCCCGAGGCGGCGAGAGCGTATGCCGCGCTGGGGGCGAAGCGATTGGTGCTGGCACGGGAGCTGACGTTGGAGGAGATCCGCGCCATTCGGGCGGGGCTCCCCCCCGAGATCGAGCTGGAGGCGTTTGTTCACGGCTCTATGTGCGTGTCTTATAGCGGCAGATGTATGCTGTCTCAGAATCTGACGGGACGGGATGCCAACCGAGGTGCTTGTACCCAGCCCTGCCGTTGGGTCTATACCGTCACCGAGGAGAAGCGCCCCGATACGCCGTTTCCCATCGAGCAGAACGATCTCGGCACCTTTATCATGTCCTCCAAGGATATGTGTACGATAGAGATCGTTCCCGCGCTGATGGAGGCGGGGATCGATTCCTTTAAGATCGAGGGGCGGATGAAGAGCGCCTACTATACCGCTGTGGTAACCAACGCCTACCGTATGGCGATGGACGCTTATTTCGCCGATCCCCAAGGGTATCGATTCGATCCCGCGTGGAGACGGGAGCTGGAAAGCGTATCCCATCGGGAATATTGTACGGGCTATTATCTGGACGATCCCATGGAGAATGCCCAGCTGTCTGCCCTGAACGGATACATTCGGGAAAAGGCGTATTTCGCCACGGCGCTTGCCGAGGAGGAGCTCCCCCTGCCCGATGGCTTGGGAAAGGAGACCGAGAAGGGCATCCTTTCTCCCTTTATTCAGCGAAACAAGGTTTCGGTGGGAGACTGTGCGGAGATGATCTCTCCCCATCGGATCGGACGGGGCTTTGCGGTGGCGGAGCTATACGATGAAAGCGGCTCGCCTATTCCGTCGGCGCCCCACCCGTCCATGAAATTTTTTGCCAGAGTACCGTTTGCCGTGAACGCGGGGGATATTATGCGTTCGGGCGAGGTCGAGGAATAAGGAGGAAGCCATGTTGATTTGGGAACTAATCAAAACCGTACTGTTCGGCATTGTGGAGGGAATCACCGAGTGGCTTCCCATCAGCTCCACGGGGCACATGATCCTGTTGGACGAATTGTTATCCTTGAACGTGTCCCCCGCCTTTATGGAGCTGTTCGAGGTGGTGATCCAGCTGGGAGCGATTCTGGCGGTGATCGTGTTGTTTTTTGGCAAGCTGAATCCCTTTGCGCCCTCCAAGACCCGTGAAGAAAAGGCGGGAACGTGGAAGCTGTGGCTTCGGGTGATCGTGGCGGTGTTGCCGTCCGCGGTGATCGGTCTTTTACTGGACGATTGGTTGGATGCGCATTTTTACAATTACGTAACGGTAGCGATCACCTTGATTCTTTACGGAATTGCGTTTATCATCCTTGAGAAATGCCGCAAGGACCGCGCGGTACGAGTAGATCGGGTAGAGGACATTACCTATCGGGATGCGCTGATGATCGGGGGCTTTCAGGTTTTGGCGGTGATCCCCGGGACGTCCCGTTCGGGCTCCACGATTCTTGGCGCGATGCTGTTTGGGCTTTCTCGGACCGCGGCGGCGGAATTTTCCTTTTACTTGGCGATCCCCACTATGGCGGGGGCGAGCTTATTGAAGGGGGTCAAATTCTTCCTTGAGGGGAATACCCTTGGGGGAGAGGAATGGGCGATACTGGGAGTGGGATGCCTTGTGGCGTTTTTGACGTCACTTCTGGTGATTCGGTATTTGATGGACTACGTTCGCAGACACTCGTTTTCGGCGTTTGGCGTGTACCGTATTATCCTCGGCGCATTGGTGCTGGGATATTTCCTTTTGAAGTAACCTGTCGGCAAGCCCGCCAGAAAGTTTTCGGTCAAGCCTTTTTCAAAAGGCTTGCAGGTTCCAAGGACAGCGTCCTTGGTCGTCGCCCGCAGGCGGCGAAATTCCCCTATCGTCCAAAAGCGCCGCCTTTGGAAACCGCGACCTTTTTGAAAAAAGGCCGATCAAAAACTTTCTTGCGGGGAGTCGCCGTGAGGCTTGATTCATTTTGGAGGTGATTTCGTGCGAAAATTGAATATCTCTTACCCCATTGTGGTGGAAGGAAAGTACGATCGCCTGCGCTTGCTCTCGGTCTGCGACGCAACCGTCTTGACCACCGATGGATTCGGTATCTTTAAAAAAAATGAAAAGCTCGCCCTCTTTCGGCGGTTGAGTCAAAAGACCCCCGTCATCGTCTTGACCGATAGCGACGGCGCGGGCAAGCTCATCCGCTCTCACCTATCCTCCGCAATCCCCAAGGATCGGCTCATTCAGCTCTATATCCCCCAGATCGAGGGAAAGGAAAAACGGAAAAGTCAACCCTCTGCCGAGGGAACCCTCGGCGTGGAAGGAATGGAGCGTCAGCTCCTCTTTGATCTCCTCGCTCCCTTTGAGAATCAGGAGCAAACGGAAAGAAAATTGGAAAATCCCCTCTCGAAAACCGATTTTTACGTGGACGGCTTGTCGGGCGGAGCGGATAGCGCAATCCGTCGGGATCAGCTGGCATCGGAACTCGGCTTGCCCAAGGGAATGACCGCAAATGCCCTCTTGGCGGCACTGAAAATCCTCCTTTCCTATGAGGAATACCTCGGGCTGATGGGCAGAACCCCATGTGGTTTTGAATAATGTGGGGAGGATATTTTAATATTTTTTGAACTCTGTTGCAAACTGTTCCACTTTGTGGTACAATAAGAAAAATACTGAAATACGGAAAAGGAATATACGGATCGTATGAACAAACAAAAGAGAATCGGAAAGCTTCTCGTCTGCCTCTTGCTGGCGGCGGTTATGGTGATCTCTCTCGCTTCTTGCGGAAGCAGTAAGGTGAATGCGGATGACGCGTCGGGAACCCACGGCGCCTTGACGTGGAGCTATGTGAAGGATACCAAAACCCTGACCGTGTCTGGCTCGGGCGAGATGGCGAATTTTGAGAATGGCGATGCCGCGGTCTGGCTTGCCGTTCGCGCCAGCGCGGAAACCTTGGTCGTCAGCGAGGGAATTACCTCCATCGGCAATTATGCCTTTTATTATATGCCCGTCTTGACTGCGGTTACCCTTCCTTCTACGCTGACCGTCATCGGTGATTACGGCTTCGGTTATTGCAATTCCTTGGAGGAAATTGCGATCCCCGACGGATTGACCACCGTAGGAAAGGGCGCGTTTGAAGGCTGTGGCTCGCTGAAATCCATCTATCTGCCCGCTGGCGTTAACGCCATCGGCGAGCGTGCCTTCGCGTATTGCTACTCGATGACCAGTGCCCTGATTACGGGGGAGCCCGCTTTCATCGGATCGGAAACCTTTAAGAACTGTACTTCGCTGAACAACTTGGTGTTCCGCACTACCGTGACCGAGGATCGGGTTGCGGCGGATGCCTTTCAGGGAGCAGCCAAAACCTTTGCCGATGCCACCAAAACCGATAACGCTACGGGAGAAAGCAGAGTGACCATCCGCTATATGCAGGACGGAGCGGAGCTTGTGGATCTACGGAAGGAGTTGTCCTATGCTTACGGCACCGATTACGCCATCAATACCCCCACTCGAGAGGGATATACCGCCGACGTTCTGACGGTAACGGGTACGGCAGACGGCTCGGCGCACGAGGTGACGGTCACGTATACCGCCATTCCCGCCGAGGAGACCGAGGCACCTGCCGAAACCGAGCCCGCCGCTGATGAAGACGGCGAGGTCACGCCGATGACAGTCCTGCCCGTAGTGATTATGGCAGTGGTGCTGATCGCCATCGGAGTGGGCGCGTTCCTGCTGTTGCGTTCGGATAAGAAGGGCGCAAAGAACGGAACCTCCGGGAAGAACGGTTCGAAGAATCAAAAGAACAAGAAGTAAGAAACGGAGACACACGTGAAAAATAACTGCTTCGTGGAAATCAAGCTGTCGGAGGATTTGCTCCGCAAGCTCCTGTACGTTTCGGCGGCGGAAAACCGTACCCCCTCCGCGCAGGTCGCGTTTATGCTGAGAAATAACGTGGCGTATTTCGAGAAGACCAAGGGGCGGATTCCCGATGCGGAGCTGAAAAAGCTGGATATTTCCGAATACGTAAAGGAAGAAAAATAATTGAATACAGCAATGACGCTCCCCCTGTCCGTCGGACAGGGGGAGCGGTGTTTTTTATAAAAACAATACGGGATAGTGTTGCTTCCAAAGGAGGGTTTGATAGAGCAGACCTTGCATACGGATGCGCTTGGCGGTATTCTTTTCCATGCGGATACTTTCCCGCCAGTCGGAGCCGAAGAGGCGGCAGAGGGGCTCGCAGTCGATAGCGGATAACAGCTTGCCAAGCACCCGATCCATTTTTTTCAGATCCTTTTCCCGCAAAGGAACGCCCCGAGGGGCAACGCCGCGCACCGAAAGCCCCGTGAGCATGCCCAGTCGGTCCGCCCTCTGATGAGAATAGTCGATGTTCATGCAAAGGGTTCCGTCCTCTATGACAACGGAGAATTGCTTTCGCTCCTTGGCTTTGCGCTTCAACAGACGGAGATGGGCGGGCATGAGGGGATCGAATTCGGGATAATCAAAGGCAAACAGCGCCTCGTGGAGAAGGTCTGCCATTTCCTTCTCGTCGGGGCAGAAGAATTCGGGTACGATTCCGTCGGTAATCGGCTCCGCCGAGAGGGGCTCGGCTTCCCGATGATAGGGAAATACGTTCAGCCCTAACCGTGAATAGATCCCGCAATGACCCGCGGGAATCGCATGAATATCCCGATACAGATCCTCCGCGCCGTAAGTGCCGCAGGGAGAGATCACGTGGGCACGCAGGCGACCCGTGTCAACCCGCGCGCCTCCTTGCAGGGAATAAAATAAGCCCTTAATCTCCGAGGCAAAAACGAGAGAATCGTTTTCGGCGGTGTAATATAAGGGGCGGAGCCCCTCCGGATCGCGGGCTAACAGAAGCTCGCCCCGTTTCTCGTCAAGGATCGCCAGCGCAAAGGCACCATGGAGATGTCCGGCGAAATCCGACCCGAAGGCGAGATAGGTGTCAAGAACGAAGGAGGCGTCGCTTCCTTCTCCCAGCTCTCGGTACAGTCTTGCCGCGGTGTCCTCGCGGCGGAGAACACCGTCCAATACTACGGTACAGGTCGCCTCACTTTGTGTCGCTGTGATGGGCTGAAGGGGCAGGGTATTTTCCTCGGATAGCATTCCGTTATACAGCACCCCAAAACGGCGATTCAGATATGCGCCTCGGCGATCCCGTCCCCGCAGGATCATGGCGCGGCTCATTTCGGGTAATAGCTCGTTTGGCAAAACCCCTCTCTCTGTGCTGATGACCCCTCCGATCGCGCTCATGCCCATTCCTCCGTTTTTTCTTTTTCTACCTGTAATATATGAAAAAAAGAACGAGGATATTTCCCGCGAAGAAGAATTTATTTGGTTTCATTTTGGATTTTTTCGCATATAATGTCATTGAAACCGCAAACGGAGGTATATGTCCATGTGTCGGGTCAGCTTGAGAAAATTGCTTGGAATTGCCGCGATCTGCTTTGGCGCGGGAATTTTTCTGTCCTTTTTACTACCGGGATATTTTCTTGCCTTTTTGGAGGCGGCGGTGGTGATTGGGGCAGGGATTTTGCTCCTCGGCAAGCGGTAAACGTTGTCCTTACACAGACGAACGACCGAATAGACGGAAAGGGTGATAGCATGAAAATTGTACTGGTTCGTTCCCCCGCTTTTTTGACACCGCTTTTGAGAAAAGTTTTTGGGATTCGCAAAAAGTAAGCGCAACGGGGAAATCCGCGGGTAACTGCGGATTTCCTCCGTTTGGAAGATTCCGTTCTTGACAACCGCGCCATCCTGTGATATAATCTTTTTATGATGAAACTGTGCCAAGGAAAGGATTTTGTGTTTGAAATATGATGGAAAATCTCGGCTATTATAACGGAAGGTACGATCGGATCGAAAAGATGACCGTACCGATGAACGACAGGGCTTGCTATTTCGGAGACGGCATTTTTGAGGTGACGTATACGAGAAATCATATTCCATACGCCCTTGACGAGCATATGGATCGTCTGTATGCCAGCGCGGAGGAGCTGGGGCTCCGTATCGCGCTGACTAAGGAAGAGTTTTCGGCGTTGCTTCGGGAGCTGATTGGCAAGGTGGAGGCGCATGAGCAGATCGTCTATTGGCAGGTTTCCCGCGGAACGGAAATGCGAAGCCATGCTCCCATGAGTGAGCTGACCGCCAATATCTGGGTCACCATTCGCCCTATGAAGCTCAGAGATACTTATACGCCTATGAAGGTGATCACACTGGAGGATACTCGGTTTCTTCATTGTAATATGAAGACGCTGAATCTCATTCCTACCGTTCTGGCTTCTCAAAAAGCGGTTGCCGCAGGTGCCGATGAGGCAGTGTTCCATCGGGGGGATCGAGTGACGGAATGTGCCCACTCCAATCTTTCGATTCTGAAGGACGGCGTTCTTTGGACTGCCCCTGCCGATCATTGGATCCTTGCGGGAGTGGCAAGAGGACACCTGCTCCATTTCTGCCGTGAGTTTGGGATCCCCGTTCGGGAGGAGCCCTTTACCGTCGCTGAAATGATGGAAGCCGATGAGATCATCGTTACCGCCTCGGGAACACTCTGCCGTCCCGTAGGCGAAATCGATGGTGTCAAGGTAGGCGGACGGGACCCCCAACGGCTGAATCAGCTCCGTGATGCCGTCGTCCGCGATTTTATGGAAAAGACGGAAAAATGAAAAATGGGATGCGGTTCCAACCCTCCAAAAAACCTAACGGGAAGCTCTTGATGAGGGTTATCGTCTCTGCTTGCTTGTGGGGGACTTAAAAAGAGGCTCCCTCTCGGAGGGAGGCTGATGTTAGAGCCACGTTCGTGGCGGTAGGGCAACTACCGCAAGTGGCGGATCCATCTACAGATCCTGCTATGATCCGCATCGTATATTCTTCCAAGCTCTCTCGCGGAGATGTGCTCCTCTAAATATCTCTTTATTATCTTCAGTTTATCTTCTTTTGTCCATATCCTTTTCTTTTGTTCCTTTTTCATTTCATTCCTCCATTTTTCTTTTATTATACCATAACAAAAAGGTAGATACATAGTGGTTTTCTATGTGTCTACCTTTATTTTACCATTTCACACGGCTGGTGGTTTTCGGGATACAAAAAGACAGACAACCGCACGGCGGTTGTCTGTTGATATTGGATCGAGCTTCAATTAACCAAGCTTTGCCTGATTGATCTTGATGCCGGGACCCATGGTGCTTGCGATCACGCAGCTCTTGATATACTGACCCTTTGCAGCCGCGGGCTTTGCCTTCAAAACGGCACCAACCAGCGTGTTGAAGTTCTCGGTCAGCTTCTCGGTTCCGAAGGAAGCCTTTCCGATGGGGCAGTGGATGATGTTGGTCTTATCCAGACGGTACTCAATCTTACCCGCCTTCGCCTCGGTTACCGCACGGGCAACGTCGGGAGTAACGGTTCCCGCCTTGGGAGAGGGCATCAGTCCCTTAGGACCGAGGACCTTACCGAGCTTACCGATCACACCCATCATATCGGGGCTTGCTACAACAACGTCGAAATCAAACCAGTTTTCCTGAACAATCTTCTCCGCGTACTCCGCGCCGCCCGCGTAATCCGCGCCTGCGTCCAGAGCCTTCTGCACGTTATCGCCCTTAGCGAATACCAGAACCTTTACGCTCTTACCCGTACCGTTGGGGAGAACAACCGCGCCTCTGACCTGCTGGTCAGCGTGACGGGAGTCGACACCCAGACGAATGTGGAGCTCGATGGTCTCATCGAACTTTGCCTTGGAAGTCTGGCAAACCAGCTCCAATGCCTCAGAGGGATCGTATGCCTTGCTCTTATCAATCAGCTTTGCGCTGTCTGTATATTTCTTTCCCATTTTTCTATCCCTCCTTAGTCCTCAACTACTACGCCCATGCTGCGCGCGGTTCCCGCGATCATGCTCATAGCCGTCTCGATGTTTGCCGCGTTCAGGTCGGGCATCTTGGTCTCCGCGATCTTGCGAACCTGCTCCGTGGTAATCTTTGCTACCTTGGTCTTGTTCGGCTTTGCGGAACCGGACTCGATTCCTGCTGCCTTCTTGATCAGAACGGGAGCGGGGGGAGTCTTGGTGATAAAGGTGAAGGAACGGTCTGCGTATACCGTAATAACAACGGGAATGATCAGACCAATGTCATTCTTCGTTCTTTCGTTGAATTCCTTTGTAAATACGGGAATTGCAACACCGTACTGACCCAGCGCGGGTCCTACGGGAGGCTGCGGCGTTGCCTTACCTGCGGGCAGCTGCAGCTTGATATAACCCATAACTTTCTTTGCCATAATCAATTACCTCCATTGTGGTGAATATACGGGAGAATTCAAAAATTTTTCTCCCTCCCACGATTCGTGACTTCTGTCACTGTTATGCGAGCTTTACCACGTTTGCGTCAAGCTCAACAGGCATATCGCGGCGTCCTCTCTTGATGAGCACCGTGATTTTCTTTAAATCCTCGGAAACCGACTGTACTGTTCCCGTATAGCCCTCGAACAAGCCGTCCGTTACGACCACGTTGTCGCCGACCTTCACCAGCATCTCCACGCGCTTTGTATCGATATTCAGCGCATCCACCTCAGCGTCGCTCAGGGGGGTGGGGCGGGATCCGGGACCTACGAAGCCTGTTACACCCGTAATGTTTCGTACGGCGTGCCAGCTCTCCTCCGTCATCGTCATCTTGATATAGACGTAACAGGGGAAGATCTTCATCTCCACTTCCTTCTCCACGTCACCGTTCTTTTCAATCACGGTCTCAACGGGAATACGGATGTCAAAAAAGAGATGTCCGAGTCCTCGGTTTTCAATAATTTTTTCAAGGCTTGCCTTTACCTTGTTTTCATAACCGGAGTAAGTATGCGCCACGTACCATCTCGGTCCAACATTCATCTCGTTAATATCACTCATATCAAAGCCTCTTGGTTTCTCATTAAGAGAAGAGTTTTGTCAGAGCCATCATACCCTGGGAAAAAGCATAGTCAAGCGCACCGATGATCACTGCACAAATTACCACAATAACGAGTACAACCAGCGTATTCTTGAGCACTTGCTTCCACGAGGGCCAGACAATTTTCTTTACCTCGCTCTTGAAACCGCGCCAAGCCTCTTTCAGCTTACCCTTCTTTTTCGCGGGCTTGCGGGACTTGTCCTCGGTCTGGGCGACCTTCTTTTCCTTATCTGCCATGTTTCTCTCCTTCCGAATTATTTGGATTCTTTGTGAAGAGTGTGCTTGCGGCAGAACCTGCAGTACTTCTTCAGCTCAAGTCTGTCAGGATCGTTCTTCTTGTTCTTCTTTGTGTCATAATTTCTCTGCTTGCACTCCGTGCATACCAGAGTAATTTTGACTCTTGCCTCATTAGCCATATTAGCGGCACCTCCCATTTCAAAAATATTTGACCCTCCCGCAAAGGAGCGTCCGTGTACCTCCCTCATCGGGCAGTGTGTGTCCGAGCCTTTCGGCTTGGCGCTTTTCGGGCACAACAAAAAAGACCTGCTCGCAGAGGTAGAACTATTATATCACCTTTCAATTTCGATGTCAATAGCTTTTTGGAAAGTTTTTTGCGGTTTTTCTTCGTTTTTTTGAGAAAACAGAACGCATTTGGGTATTAAAAAGGACGGAGAAGTAAGCTCTCCGTCCAAACAGATAACAATTTCTATATAAGCGCGAACACCGTTGTCGGCAGACCGAAACAGGATCAAGCTCAAGCGCACAGCGCGGGTTCTTCTTTTCTTGCGGCTTCCTGTCGGTCGATCTCCGCCCCGATCCGAGCCTTGACCATGGCGCAGATCTCCTTGGGCTTCATTCCCTCGTATTCCTCAGGCAGAATGGGCGGCAGGTAAATTACCTTCGTCCGCACCTTACAAAGCGTATTCTCGCCGAACGCCTTATAAGAATCGATCAAAGCCACGGGAACCACAGGGCAATGTGCCTTCACCGCGGAAACAAAGCATCCGTATTTGAAGTCCTGCAAGGAGTTATCCTTGCGCTTTTTCGGATATCCTCCCTCGGGAAACACCAGATAATTTCTTCCCTCTCTGACCTCCTTTGCCATCTCGTTGATGACACGGATCTGCTGGCGGGGGCTATTGCGGTCGATCCGCTGACCGCCCAGCATATCCACGAACTGCTTGGCGATAAACATATTGGATCGCTTTTTATCCATCAGCACCGAGCAGGGACGCTCATGCCCCTCCAGTATTCCCAACGCATCGTATTTTCCCTGATGGTTGGAAAACATTATGTATCCGCTTTCCTTCGGGAGATTTTCCAAGCCCTCGTAATCGGTAGTAACACGGGCGGTCTTTCTGACCTTCCCGATGACGGTTTGCGCAAGCTTGTAACAATCCTCCTCGGAATATTTTTCGGGGTGAGCGGCGTAGTGTGCCATCTTGGGAACGAACCACATGATGGAAAAAATTCTCATGACAATCACGTAAATAAATCGAAGCATATTCTCTATCCGTTTCTAAATATTTTATGGTTTTCTTTTCAAATACCATACAATTATTATACCATAAAATACGGATTCGAGTAAATACGATTTTTCTCACCAAAATGAAACTTTTAACCGAAAACCAGACAATTCCGAAAAATTGTCTGGTTTTTTTCCATATTAAAAATATCTCGCGGGAATCTCATGACCGACAAAAAGCCTCCCGCGGCTCGTTCAAAGGGAACAGATCAGTCGTTCGATCGCAACGTATCCTTGGGGCGAAAGCTTCAGCGCCAGATCCGCCTCAGAGCAAAGCTCAATGGCGCGGCGCAGCTTCTTTTCCGATTTTCCCGCCGCTCCCGACAGATAAATTTTCACTTTATATTCGTTCATCTTCAATGCGGACGAGATCAGAGGCGCGGACAGCCCCTCCTTTTGCAGTGCCTTCACCGCCACCAGATCGCAAAGCACCCGAGACACCTCCGACAGAATCATCACAGGCTCCACCCGACGGAATTTCATATATGCCAGCGCCTCCATCGCCTCCTCGTTCCGCCCATCCAGAACGGCGTTTGCCAAGGCAAAGGAATCCGCGGACAGCTCCGCTACCGACACCGTTCTCACGTCCTCCGCCGTTACGGTAGTTCTTCCGTTTTGGAGCACGTAATAAGACAGCTTTTCGGTTTCGGAGGACAGGGTAAACATGGATCTGCCGCAATACTCGATCAAATAGGAGCAAACCTCTGCCGATGCCTGTACGCCGTGGTGGACGAAATGCTTGCCTACCCAAGAGATCAATCGATTCCCCGCGATGGGTTCAAAATACACGGGGGTCAGATATTCGGCAAGACGGGAAAGGGTCGCCGAGGGACGCTTGGGCAAAGCTCCTTCCTCGATCTGACCCGCGGGAACGGACAGGATCAGCACGTTATAGTCGTACTGTCCCAATACGCCCAGCACGTCACAGAGGGCATCCAGCTCGCTTCCTCTCATTCCGCCGACATTCAAGCCGCTCACACTGACGATCTTAGTCTCGCTCATCATGGGCGGCGGCATCAGCGCGTCTAACAGAGCGGGAGCGGAATAGTCCAGCGAGTCCATACGAACGTCGTTAAAGAGAGCAAAGGTGGGATCGGGGCAAACCGATTCTCTGGCGGCTTTCAGCGCAAAGCTTTTCAAATAGTCCTCCTCGCCAAAAAGCAGATAGCCCCCAGACAGCCCTTTTTTCATTTGCTTGCGAAACAGGTCCTCCCGTATCAGCTCCATGCTCTCACCGCCCTTTCTTTCTATATCTTTTATATTGTATCATAAAACATGGCGACTTGCAAGACTTTTCAAAAACTTCCTTTTTTCAAAAAACAAAGAAAAATTTAAAAAATATCTTGACAAATGATTGAAATTATGGTTTAATATAAGATGTCATTGTATAAAAGCGTATTTTTCGCTGAAAAGCAACACGCTTCCGGATCATTCCGGACATCTCAGGTTCGGGATGAAAACAAACTTAAGGAGGTGCAAGAAAATGCTCAGAACTTATCAACCCAAAAAGCGTCAGAGAAAAAAAGAGCACGGCTTCAGAAAGAGAATGGCTACTGCCGATGGCAGAAACGTCCTCAAGAGAAGACGCGCTAAGGGCAGAAAAAGACTGACCTATTGATTTTCGTCTGTGTGCTTTCACATAAAAACCGCCGATGTCCTTGAAAACAGCCTCTGTTTTTCCTGAGCATCGGGGTTTTTGATTGTAAGGACATGGGTCAAGGATCAACAAGATCATGAAAAACATCCCAATCAAAGAAAACCATCTGTATCAAAAGGCTTACCGAAACGGTAAGCGATTCGTCGGGAAATACGTAGCGGTCTACGTTCTGCGCGATCTGGCGGCGGCTCGTCTGAAAAAGGAAAATCCGCAAAAGCGGTACGTCAACCGTCTGGGGCTCTCGGTCTCCAAAAAGATCGGCGGCGCCGTTCTGCGGAATCGGGCAAAGCGCGTCATCCGCGCCGCCTATGATCCCCTGCGCCCTCAACTGAAAACAGGTTTTCTTCTGGTGATCAGCGCGCGAGCCGCTATCAACGGTCGGAAAAGCACGGACGTGGGCGCGGAGCTGGAAACCGCGTTTTTTAAGCTGGGGCTGATTCGGGAAACCGCTCCCTTTTCTGTCCCCGACGAAGGAAAATAACCATGAAGTACGTTTGCGTTTGGCTGATACGGTTTTATCAAAAGGTTCTTTCTCCCTTGAAACGAAATCCCTGCTGTAGGTTCTCCCCTACATGCTCTGCCTATGCCCTTGAGGCATTTACGAAACGCGGCTTTTTTGTGGGTTTCGGACTGTCGGTTTGGCGAATCCTTCGCTGCAACCCCTTCTGCGCGGGCGGCTATGACCCCGTTCCGCCGAAAAAGCTTCCGAAATACGCAAGGGATCGGAAAAAGAATCCAAGTGCCACCCACACGGCGGCTCACAATGACGAACAACAATAAAAGAGAGGAGTTCGGCGCTACGCCGAACGATTTGTGAAACCCTATGCTGGATATCATTAACAGACTGTTTGGATACGTGATCAGCTTCTGTAATAAGATCGTGGGCAACCAGTACATTCTCGCGCTGTTTGTATTCGCGGTCATTATTGAAGTTCTGCTCCTTCCTTTCGGTATCAAACAGCAGAAAAACTCCATTAAGCAAGCAAAGATGCGTCCCAAGGAAATGGCAATCCGCAAAAAGTACGCGGGGCGGGACGATCAACCCACTAAGCAGAAAATGACGCAGGAGATTCAGGAGCTTTATCAAAAGGAAGGCTTCAACCCCATGGCAGGCTGTCTCCCCCTTCTCATTCAGTTCCCCATCATTATCATCCTGTATAATATTGTACTCAACCCCTTGCGGTACATCTGCGGTCTATCCGCCGACACCATCACCCAGATGGTTCCCGTAGTCAACAGCTTTGGTTACTCCTTCAGCGCCACCTCGGTTGCTACCCGTAACGTGGACATGATGAGTGCCATCCGAAACATCCTCTCCACCGACCCCAATGCCTTTTCGGGTATTGCGGGCTTCAATATTGGACTGGAGGATCTTCCCAATCTGATGATCTTCGGAAACGCCAATCTGGATCTGGGTATTCAGCCCGCCTTCAACACCGCTGCCGGAAGATGGCTTCTTTGGGTTCCCGTGCTGACCTTCCTCGTTTCCTTTGCCAGCATGAAGCTCAACCGCAAGCTGTCCTATCAGCCCACCACCGCGGACGATCCCGCTATGGGCTGTTCCAACAAGATGATGGACTGGACCATGCCTCTGATGAGCGTATTTATCACCTTTGGTGTTCCCGCCGCCATCGGCGTATACTGGATTTTCAAGAGCATCATCGGCGTGATCAAGCAATGGATTCTCAAGAAGGCAATGCCCCTTCCCGTCTTTACCGAGGAGGACTACAAGGCAGCTGAGAAGGAAATGAACGTTCGACCCGACAAGGCTCCCAAGAACAAATCGGGACGGGTGGTTCGCTCTCTGCACCACATCGACGACGAGGATTTCGAGGACACCAGAGAGAGAGCGATCAAGCACCGCGAGGCCCTGGAGGCACAGGAAGCGGCAGAAGCCGAGCAAAAGAAGAATGCCAAGAGCAACAGTCTGCTTGGCGGCGCGACCTTAAAGCAGGACGACAAGCCGGCGCAGGCGGAAAAGAAAGCCAAGAAGCAAGCCGAGCGGGAAGAAACTAACAAAGACGGAGAATAATCGTGAAAAAAGAAGTAATTACAAGCGCAAAAACTATTGAGGAGGCAGTTGCTCTTGCTGTAACCGAGCTGGGAGCCCCCTCTGCGGAGCAGATTGAATATACGGTATTGGAGGAGCCGAAGAAGGGCTTCCTCGGCATCGGTTCCACCAATGCGAAAATCTCCGCTACCTACGTAGCGGGCGGCGAAGCAAGAGCCATCGCGTTCATTGAACAGCTTCTCTCCGACATGAACATCACGGCAAACGTAGAGGTCACAGGCGGAGAAAACGAGGAGATCAGAATTTCCATTACGGGCGACAGTGCCGCGGTTCTGATCGGTCATCACGGTGAGACACTGGATTCCCTTCAGTACCTTGCCAATCTGGCAGCCAACAAGAGAGTCAACGGCAAAAAGGAAGACTACACCAAGGTTTCCGTTGACGTTGAGGGTTACCGTGCCAAGAGAGAGGAGACTCTCCGTGCCTTGGCAAGAAGAATGGCATCCAAGGTTATCAAGTACAAGAAGAGTGTGATGCTTGAGCCTATGAATCCTTATGAGAGACGGATCATTCATTCGGAGATTCAGAACATTGAGGGAGTTTCGACCAACTCCATCGGTTCGGAGAACAACCGCAAGATCGTGATCTTCTTGGATTCCGAGGACAAATAAAAAACACATCGGCTGATCGAAACGATCAGCCGATTTTTTGTATTCTCACGGCTACACCGTAGTAAAACTTTTGCATCGCTCACGGCGACTGCCCGCTGGGAAGTTTTCGGTCAAGCCTTTTTCAAAAGGCTTGTCGGAGCCGCCGCGATCGGCGGTCGCCCGTTGCGACGGACGAAACTCCCTTGGCGTTTTCTTTTTGGTTCTTTTTCTTTTGCGCATTTTGCGTCAAAAGAAAAAGAACGAAGGGTTGGGTACAGATCAAAGTTAGTATAGGAGCAGACAGGGGAAACCCCACTTGTGGTTTCCCCTCTTGGCTTCGCCAATTCCCCCTTTCGGGCGCTTATGACGATAGGGGTGCTTCGCCACCTGCGGACGGCG
>JAFTPX010000055.1 GCA_017463065.1 Clostridia bacterium | reverse complement strand
GATATTTTCGCCCTCCACGCCGTGACGGGGGAGGGAAAGCTACAGGTTGAGCTGGCACAGCTGAAATATACCGCGCCCCGTCTGGTGGGACACGGAATCGAGCTGTCTCGTCTGGGCGGCGGTATCGGAACCCGAGGTCCCGGTGAATCCAAGCTGGAGACCGATCGCCGTCATCTGATGCGGCGGATCCATGCGTTGGAGACTCAGATCGCCGAGATGGACAAGAACCGACAGACCCAACGGGCATCCCGTGACCGAAGCGGAATTCCCGAGGTTGCCATCGTGGGCTATACCAACGCGGGAAAGTCCACCCTGCTCAACCGTCTGACCGACGCGGGGATCTTGGCAGAGGACAAGCTCTTTGCCACGCTGGATCCCACCACGAGAAAATACCAGCTTCCCTCGGGAGAATCGGTGCTGCTGACCGATACGGTCGGCTTTATCAACAAGCTTCCCCACCATCTGATCCGAGCCTTTCGCTCTACTCTGGAGGAGGCGTGCCGAGCTGACGTTCTCTTAGTGCTGACCGATGCCTCCGATCCCAATTTCCGCGATCAATTGCAGGTGACCGAGTCCCTGCTTTCCGAGTTGGGAGCGGCGGGCAAGCCCACGCTGTACGTATTCAATAAGTGCGATCGGGGAATTGCCGAGCTGGGACGGGTCGGCGTATCCGCTCCCGCGGAAAACATCGTGTATATCTCCGCCTTGACAGGTCAGGGCGTAGATCGAATGATCCGGCGGCTGGAGACAATGGTCAGCGAGGGAAAGCGGCGGGTGACCTATCAGATTCCCAACTCCGACGGAGGCGCCCTGAATACCCTTTACCGTCTTGCCACGGTGGAAAGCGTGGAGTACGGCGCGGAGGGCATGACGGTGGTCGCCCTTGCCGATGCCAAGGCGAGAGGGATCATGCGTCGCTACGCGGTGGACGATCTTTGCCCCTCGGAGGAGGAAGAATAACCGAGGCGGCGGTTGACAAGCGAAGGCGCGTATGGTATACTATAGTGTAGGATAGAACGAGGACGGAGGGAAGAACATGAGCGAGAAAACAGAGCTTTTTGTGACGGTTCGACAGGAAGCCCACGTGGAATTTGAGGAAAAACGCTCCATCTTTCTCGGTCACGCCCTTCGGACGGACAGCGAGGAAGCCGCGCAGGCGTTATCAAGCAGATCAAAAAGCAGTATCAGGACGCTACTCACAACGTATTTGCCTATCTCATGCGCGGCGAGACTGTCGCCCGATATTCCGACGACGGAGAGCCGCAGGGAACGGCGGGAATGCCCGTTTTGGACGTGATCCGCAAAAGCGGTGTGCGGAATGTGTGCGTGGTGGTGACCCGTTATTTCGGAGGAACGCTTCTGGGTGCGGGGGGCTTGGTTCGAGCCTATTCCCATACCGCGTCCTTGGCGCTGGAGGCGGCGGGGATCATTACCTACGAGCCCTATGCGGAGTACGAGCTTCGTTGCGGATACTCGGAATATCAGAAATATCAGGCTCTTCTGTCAAATGCGGGTGCCGTGATCGACGAAACGGAGTTCGGTGCGGACGTGAGCGTGCGGTTTGCTGTCAAGCGAACCGAGGCAGAAGCCCTGAAGAAAAAAATTACGGAAATCGGGTACGGAAGAGATATTCCCACCGAGAGGGGAGAACGGTTTGACTATCGGTAAGTTTGTCAGAATCATTGCGCTTTGCTTGCTTTTCGCACTGCTTTGTGCGCCTCTTTCCTCTTGCGCCATGCCATCGGAGGATTGTCCGCCGGATTTGCTTGCCGATCACTCCGATGAGATTAACGAGATCCAATACCGAGTAGTGATCTCTCATAAATGCTCGGCACAGCTTCTGGGCGCGGCAAACGAGCTTGCCGTGAAGCTGACCGAGAAAACGGGAGTCCGTTGCTTGGTGGTTTACGATACCCAAAAGAACGGAAGTGAGGGGAACGTGACCGAGGTGATCTTGGGAGAGACCAATCGAGAGGAGGCATCCTCTCTGCTGAATCATTTGAAAAAGGACGATTATCTTTGCCGCGTGGCAGAGGGATCGGTGGTGATTGGCGGAAAAACCGACCAAGCCACGGTTGCCGCCATTCAGCGCTTTTGCCTCGAATTGCTTCCCGCGGCAACGGCAGAGCTGTTGCTGAGTGAGGGCGGCGGATTTTTGTATCAGGCAAGCTATCCGTACAGTGCGGTGACGCTGAACGGCTTTGATTTGAACGACTATCAGATCGTCTATCCCAACGGCGCGTCGGAGGGATTGATTCGTCTTGGAAATGCGTTGCGGGAGCGAATTGCCGATAAAAGCGGATACGTGCTGAAGGTTTCTTCCCAATCCGAATACGGTAACGTGGGAAAGGGGATTTTTCTCGCGGAGGATGGATCTGATGAGGCGGGAGTGCCTGCGTATCTGATTCCTACGGCAGAGGGGATTTCCCTTTGCGGAGGAGACGCCCTTGGTGTCTCGGCGGCAATGCGGGAATTTTTCTCGATTTTATTCGCCGCGAATGAAGGAGGCGTTTGTGCCGCCGTGCTGTCCGCTACCAAGGCTTGCCCTTACGATCGGACGGTGAGTCGTCTGGCTTCGGTGATCAGTGACCACTGGCTTCCTAACGGCTCTCTCCTTACCGTTACCAATATGCTGTATTCGATTTCGTCCGAATATGTGCCGGATGCGGTTCTGTTTGGGGAGATGCCAAAGGATCAAGCACAATACATAAAGGACGGACTGTATGGCTATGAGTATCTGGAGCAACCGTTGACAAACGATACGGTACTTCCGATCGGACAAAAAACGAGCAAGCTTTCCGCACTGGAGAGTCAATTGAATGGGGAGGGCACTCCTGTGGTATCGGTATGTCGCGTCGGATCGGAACGGGACGGATTTTTGTTGGTTCGATTGAGCGGATCGGTGACGAAGGATTCCTTGATTCATTTGCCGCGGAGCATGACTGAATCGAGCCTTCCCGTGGTGATCCTTGCTCACGTAACCGAGAAGGGCGGAACGCTTTCGCTTGCCGATCTGGAGACGAACGGGATCTGCTCCATGATGAGTGAGACCTATGAAGTGGACGGTATGCGGTATACCGTTTCCTGCTACGCCACGGAAAATGCCTTTTCGATTGTGTGGGGCACGAAAAATAATACTGTGGGCTATCGTGAAATCGTGGTGGAACGTCTATCACTTTTTAATTGAAAAAAGAACCGCACGGGAGATCGGATACTCGTGCGGACTTTTTTGACAGAAAAAATAATTGAAAAATTTTTTGAAACTGTTGTGATACAATTGATAGGTGACAAATAAAAAAGAGAAATAGCCCCTAAATGTGATATAATGGTAATAACCACAAAACCAGAAATCACAAAAGGAGCTATTTCCAATGAGTATTATAACATCAGAAGCCCACTTTCGTC
>JAFTPX010000031.1 GCA_017463065.1 Clostridia bacterium | reverse complement strand
TTTTTTCGTATATAATAGAAGGCACGGGGCATTAGCGCAGTTGGGAGCGCACAACACTGGCAGTGTTGGGGTCAGGGGTTCGAATCCCCTATGCTCCACCAGCAGGCAGTGCCGCACCCCAGAGTCGGGTGGTGAACGCAATAAGCGAACGCATACCACACGAAGATATCGTTCGGATATGATCCATACTGCCAAACCAAAAAGAGGCTGTCTCAAATGCGAAAATGAGAGCATTTGAGACAGCCTCTTTTTATACGTATCGTTTTAAGCATCAAGCCCGATCGTCCGAGATCACCGCGTCGATAACTATGACTATGGCAAGCGCTAAAATTTCGTCCGCATAGTCATCTACGTCGATGGCATAGGCATCCCCAAAGGAGAACCAATCCTTGCTCACCCCGGCGATCAGATGTCCCGACAGATCGCGAATCTCAAATTCATGAGCGAAAAAGTCTCCCGAAACATGCCAACCAAGCCCTGCTACCTCATATTCCTGCCGAAAGAAGGAAAACCGTCGGACAACCTCCGCAACGTCCGCTCCGTCCCGACTGATACGGTATCGGGGCAAAAAAGAAAATGCCTCTTGATGAACGTATGCCAGCTCCTGTCCCGCAAGGTCAAGCAAATGGAGCTTCTTTCCAAAGCTGAACACCTCTCCCTCTACGAAATACCGTTCCCGTTCGGTCTCGTCGTAAATCGAGAAGCGGTCTCTCCAAGTAAATACGTGCTGTTGAATATAAAATCGCATGATCTTTCCGTCCTTGTTTTCGTTCTCTTATAAAATTCCCGTCAGGAAGATTTTCAAGCCAATCAAAATCAAGATGGTTCCGCCGAGAATCGACGCTTTATTGGAAAGCTTCGTGCCGAACCTCTTACCCAGCAGCAATCCGCCCGCGCAAAGAATAAAAGTCACCACGGCGATCAACAGGCAACAAACCAGCGCGCCCAAGCCGTCGTAGTCGGAAATCGTAAAGCCGACGGACAGCGCGTCGATGGAGGTTGCCATGCCCTGAACCATCAAGCCGAGAAAGCCCACTGTGGGAGCATTCTCCTCGGACTCCTCGTTCCGAATTCCCTCCAGCAGCATTTTCCCTCCGATAAAGGCAAGGAGGATCAAAGCGATCCAAGGAATATATTTTTCACAAGCCGTAAAATATTGCACGAAGGTATGCACGCAGAACCAGCCGATCATCGGCATGAAAAACTGGAAGAGCGCAAATACGCCCGCAATGGCGCAAAGCCGTCTTTTGCGCATCTTCGGCTCACGAAGCCCATTGGCGAGGGATACCGAAAAGGCATCCATGGCAAGACCCGCGCCCGTCAAAATACTCTGCAAAAAAAACATTAAGTCCCAAGTCATTGTTTCGTCCTCTTTTTTGAAAAAATCATCCCGTGTACGGGTGCGTACACGGGATGATTTTTTACATACAAGGACTCCGTGTAAGCAAACCGCCACACATGAGTCTCGCAATTTAAAACAAGCCAGGCAGATGCCAGTATGTTGACTTGTTACGCAATGCGCTTGCTACTCCCTCAAGGGTTGTATTATTATAGCACTTTCTGTCGAAGCTGTCAAGTGCTTTTTGCAATTTTTTCATTCAGCGTATCCTTCTTGCGTTTCTCGCTCGGAGGATCTTGTTACTGTGTCACAAACACCGTATCGATCATTGCGGAATCCACGTTCATCAACGCGCCGATCGCGTAATAGGTCTTCTTGTATTCGGGGTCTGCCTTTTCTTCCTCGGTGGCGTTTGCCCACTGATTGTTCAACGCATCCATCAGCTCGACGGTCTCGCTTTCGTTGAGGTTTTTCTGGGTGTTTAACGGGTCAGCCACAGGGGTATCCGTCTCATCGGGATATACGGTCTCTACCAACGTCTTGGACATGACCTTGGAATCAAATACGTCTCCCACGTACTCCTCCGCGGAGGAATTCAGCACGCCACCCTCACCAAAGACCTTATCGGAAGACGAGGCACTTGCTTTCATGGCAAGGTTGGTCATATCCGCTACCGCCTTGGATTCCTTTTGATATTCCTCCTCGCTCATACCGGACGCCTTAGCATCTGCCAGATTGCCGAACATGGAGGACATCATATTCGCCGACGCTTCGGCGCTTCGCTCGGGCACGCCGTGATTGGTCATCACACTGGGTTTCGCCATGGTTTGAAGCACCGTGGCGGATTCGGCAGTCAGATCCTGTAGCAAGACGTCCATTTTTTCATTGATATTTTCGTTCTTCGAGGACATCTGAACAATCTCGATCGTGTTACCCAGGGTGCTCATCACCGAGACGTATCCGCCCTTCACGGAATTCCTTCCGATACTCTGTGCCACCTCGGTTGCCTCCAGCACGCTGAAGCCGATCTCGCCGTGAATCTTATTCGACTGCAGCATTCCCATCAGCAGCAGATCAGTTTCTTCTTTTCCAATGGTCTTGGTCGCCGCCAAGGCATCCATCATAGCACCCATTTCCCGAATGGAATCGGCGGAACCGAAGCCGCTTCCCTGTACCTTATCCATCAAGCCAACCATCTTGGTCAACACGGCCGCAAGCGCCTTTGCCTCGACCTCCGCCTCTTCCGCCGTTACCACGGTGGAGTCGAAGTGGATCTGGTCCATCGAAACCAGCAGGCTGGCTTCCGCCATCGCTTCCCGAGAGGTCAGCGTAACGGTCTTGCCGTCCTTCAGCGAAAAGGGTGTATTCGCCAGAATCGCCTTTACCCCGTCCACCTTGACGGGAACCTCCATGGTGGCAGTCTGGGCAACGAGGGCTGTCATGGAGTCCTCGGTAGCATCCAGCGCGTAATTGTCCAACAGCTCGGTGTACCCTGCCAGCAAAGCCCCCTCTACGTCATCCGCCGCTTTCGCGCGGTTGATCATATCCGCCGCGTCGCGGACAAAGTCATCGTATAAGCCGTCCTTGCTATCCAAAATAGCAAGCTTATTTCCCATCAGCTTCAAGCCGATTTCCGCCACGTCGCCTACCAAGGGCTTCGTCCTTTCATTGCTCAGAAGCGCTCGGATCGCTTCACCCGTTACCTTCTCATTGCCGATCAACGCCATTGGATTCTTAATCGAGCCAAGGGCATCCTCCTCCACCAAAATCGCCACCACGTCCAAAATCGTATCCACGTCGGTCTTGATGGTATTACAGTCGGAGGTAGCCAACAGGGAAAGAATGGAATTCATGATCTCCGACACTGCCCCGCCGCCGATGGCAGGCTTTTTGATTCCGTGGAAGCTCTCGCCCTTTTCCCATGAATCCGTTGCCGCGCCAAGTATCTCGGGGGCGATGGCGGGGATCAAGGAGCTTTCCGCAAAGGAATCGGAAATCCCGCGAACCGCCGTGGCGGCATCGGCTCTGGCAACGTCCTTGTTCTTCACCGCGCCTACCGCTTCTCCCACGGTTTCGATGAATGCCGTCTCGTCGGTCAGGCTCACCCGTTGGTTGCCTACCCGATAGGTCGTCAGACCCGTATAGAGCAGCTTGCCGCCCAGCAGATTGACCGTCTTGGCGGCGGGATTATTGACAGCGGCATCGGCAATGCCGTCTACGGTATCCATCGCCTCGGACTTGGCGGTAGCGGCAACCGTGCCCACCACGTCATCCGCCACCGTCAAAAATCCAAGAAAGGGACTCAGAAGGATCAGTGCCATCAGAAGTCCGCCCGCGGCTCCGCAGAGCATTCCCAAGGGATTCACGCCCGTCACACGGATCACGTGATGCTTATGAGGCTTTTTCTTCTTTTCTTTCTTCTTTTTCTTCTGTGGTTCGCTGTCGGATTCGGTCTCCTTCGCCACCGATTCCTCCGCGACAGACTCCTCTGTCACGGTCTCGTCAGCCACTGCTTCCGCCTCTGTCGGCACGCTCTTGGCGGTGACGATCTTCTTGACGATCGTTCTCGCGATCTTATACAGGATCGGTCTGATGATCATGAAGATGACGTAAAACAGCACGGGAGCCAGTACCATCGCGATCAGTGCCGCAATGGCATCCGCCAGTGCGGGAACCTCCTCCAGAAGGGATGCCCAGTCACCCAGCGCACCCGTCTTGACCAGCATCAGGTTGACCAGTCCGCCGATACCGCGGGCGGACAGCGTCGCCAACAGCAACGTCAGCGGTGCCGTCACGACCAGTGCCGCCACCTTGGCAACCGAGTAGCTCCACACGTACCTTCGTCCGATCAGCAAGCCAACGCCGACAAACAGCAGAACGATCAAAAGGATCGCCAACGCAAAAATCAATGAAACCATAATATCCTCCTTGGCGGGATCTCGAAGGATCCCTATTTATTGTCCAACTTACTTGATGGAATCGACAGAATCAAATTCGCTTTTCAGAATCGAGCAAATACCAATGGTGCGATAGGCGCTTTTTACCAGCATCCCATCCCGTCGGTAGCCCTCAAAGGTCATGCCCAGCTTCTCCATCACGTGAAGAGATGCCTCGTTGCCCTTCATGAACTTCGCCTCGATCCGATGAAGCCCCAGCTCCTCGAAGCCAAAGCGAAGCACACGGCTCGCCGCCTCGGTTCCGTATCCCCGTCCGTGATAGTCGGGGCTGAGCACGTAGCCGATCTCGCCGCAATTGTGGGGAAAGTCGAATCGGGTAAATCCGCAGGTCCCGATCATACGACCGCTTTCCTTTTCCACCACCGCCCAGTCGTAAAACTCACCCAGCGAATACCGTCCCCGAATGTAGCGCAGATATTCGGCGGTGTAGCTTTGGGTCGGGTGGGGAGACCACAGAAGGTAGGTGGTAACGTCCTCTCTGGCGGCATAGTCAAACATATCCTCCGCATCCGAGACCCGCATCTGCCGCAAGAGCAGTCTTGGGGTTTCCAGCTTGGGCATATCGGAAAATATTTGACAGATCCGTTCCCGTTTCATCCCACGCCATCCTTTCTTTTTTACTCATTCCAAAACAATCTACCTTTATTTGTAATAAAGAACAATCGCTCATTATAATTATAATCAAACCCCATGAATTTTTCAATAGCTTTTGGAAAAATTAGTTGTTTTTTGCGTATTTTTCCCCTTTCGGCAAAATTTTATTGTCGGTTTCGGTGTCCTTTTGCGCAAAATTGTTTGACAAGCCGCTTCAGTTGTGCTATAATAATATATGGAAAATTTTATGTACGAAACAGATGGGAGGGCGTATGACCAAGGACGAACGAGCGGCGCTGCTGGAGCAATCGGTGCTTCCGATCCTTTTGGGAAACGGCTTCGCCGCCCACTTGCTTGCGGTGAAAATCTATCTGCGATACGGAATCACCTCCTTCGTGTGCGGCTCTCGGAAAAAACCGCTGGACCGACTGAATCCCGCCTGCGGCTTTTACCGTCTCTTCCGTCAAACGGAGGATCGGCTTGCCGCGGAACAGCTGCTCGCTTTGGCGGATGGCTATGGAGACGTGCTGTTCGTTCTCGTTCCGACCGCCGAGGAGGACCGTCGGTTCATGGAAGCCTACGCCTCGGAGCTGGAAAGCAGATTTATTTTCTCCGACCCCCGCACCATCTTCGCAAAGCTCCCCTTCGCTTCCGCGTCAAGAGCTTGATTTTTGGCATATAGAAAGGCATTATCCATGAAATCCGATACCACCTTGGGCATTTTGGGCGGACTTGGACCGATGTCGGGCGTGTATTTCTGCGAAATGCTGACCCGGCATACCCGTGCCGAACGGGATTCCGAGCATCTGGATTTTTTGCTCTCCTCCCGCGCAAGCACTCCCGACCGAACCGATTTTATTTTGGGACGGTCTGACGAAAGTCCCGTACCCGCTATGATCGGTGAGGTACGAAAGCTGATCGGAGCGGGAGCGGATCTGATCGCGATCCCCTGCAATACCGCCCACTCCTTTTATGAAAGTATTCAATCCGCCTCCTCGGTCCCTGTGATCAATATC
>JAFTPX010000017.1 GCA_017463065.1 Clostridia bacterium | reverse complement strand
CGAAATGGCGGGCGCCACGGTGTCTGGCATCGGAATCGCCATTGAGAAAGGCTTCCAGATTGGGGGACGGGTGATCCGCAATCTGGGTTATCGGCTGGAGTCCCTTGCCATCGTAGACGGCATGGACGCGAAAACGGGAACAGTACAGTTCCGCGAGCAAAACCCGTAAGGCGGAATCGATTGATTTCAAAAATAAGCGTGTCGATCAAGGTATCGGCACGCTTCATTATTTCAATAAAGGTTAACAGATAACCAAAAACAAAATATAAGGATATTAAAAACAAGCAACGTATGTTTGTAGGGACCGGCATCCTCGACGGTCCGAGAAAAGTAAATAAGAAAAACAATACTTTAGCCGAGCATGAAAACGAACATACAAGCTCGTAGTGAAGTGCCGCGGCACGAAATAACTTTATGCTGCAAACGGACCGCCGAGGACGTCGGTCCCTACAAGGCGAAATAAAACTTAAAACGAATTGGTTTGCGGGTAGCAAGCAGCAATTGCATGGATGGCAGGTCAATACACGGCGCACTTGTGCGCAGCCACAAGGATTCGAGTTATGCCCGAAACGATTTTTATTTTTGTGAAATGAAACCATCGGTTGGTGGTCATGACTAATTTTTTAACAAATTTCACCCCGCCGCCCATTAATGGGCGGCGGGGAGGGAATTTGACTTTTTCGACAGACTGAACGGCGTCCTTGATTGTTTCCTTACTTTCTCTCTACCCAAGAAAGGACTTGAGGAAGGGCATCGATGAGGTCGGATGCCATGACCGAGTATTCGCTCAGGCGCTTGGCGGCAACGTCCCCGCAAAGTCCGTGAACGTAAACGCCAAGACAAGCCACGGTGAAGGGAGAGAGGTCGGTGCTTCGCGCCTGCGCAAGCAGTCCGCCGATGATCCCCGCAAGAACGTCCCCCGAGCCCCCCGTTGCCATGCCGCTGTTTCCGCTGGCGTTACGGTACAGGAAGGATCCGCCGTCCGAAACTGCCGTATGATGGGTCTTGATAGCGCAGATCACTCCGTACTTTTTCGCCATTCGGTAGGCAATCTCTTCTGGCTCGGCAAGGATTTCCGCTACGCCAAGTCCGCACAGCCGAGAGGCTTCCAAAGGGTGAGGCGTGAGAATGGCGCCTCTTGCGTATTTCAACAGGGAAGGATTCCGCCCAAGCAGGTTTAGGGCATCCGCGTCCAGCACCTTGGGCTTTCGAGAGAGCCGCAACAGCGTGGAGAGAACCGAACGGGAGGCGCGGCTGATGCCCATGCCGCACCCAATGACCAGTACGTCTGCCCATGCCTCTGCCTCGGCGATCACGTCCGCCTCGGGGGCTTCTCCGTCGTAGGTGGTGACGATGGCTTCGGGCAGAAGGGTTTGCAGAATGGGAAGATTCTCCTTCACGGTCAGAATCCGAACAAGACCCGCTCCCACACGGTAGGCAGCTTTGGCGGCAAGATAGGCGGCACCGCACATTCCTCGGCTGCCAGCCACACAAAGAACCCGCCCGAAGGTCCCCTTGTGGGATTCGGCAGGACGGGGCGGGATGCGGCAGAGATCTCGTTCACTGTAAGAAAAAGAAGAATATTCCATGGGCAATCCTCCAAAAAAGGAATTTCTGTCGTTATTTTACCATATATATTCGGAAAAGTAAAGAATTTTGACTGTAAAAATCTCCAAATCGCCAATTTTATTAAATAATATTCGAAAAAACTCTTGACAATTGAAGGGAAATCGATTATAATATGTATTGTCGCATTTTATGTCAACCAAATTGGTTTGCGGAATGTGCCTTGAAAATCAATCGGCAGGAGGTAGATGTATGATCGTGGACGTTGGACCTCTTCTTCGCGGAGAAGTAAAACGGCTGGTAATTGATTATATGCTGTCCCCCCAGCAGATGGACGGGATCACCTTTGATTCCGACGCGCGTGTGACGGGTTGTCTGACCGACAACGCGGGCTATATGCGTTTGAGCCTCAAGGCGGAGCTGAATTATCACGGGGAGTGCGCAAGATGTCTTGCTCCGGTAGACGGAGTTTTCTCTCTTGACTTTGAGCGTACGGTAACCGTGGAGGGAACGCTGACGGAGCAACAGCTTGACGAGCTGTCCGACGAGTACGTAGTGCTCAGCGGCTCGGAGCTGGACGTAGACGAACCCCTCAGAGAGGAGCTTTTGTTGGGATTTCCGTCCCGACTGCTTTGCTCGGAGGATTGTCCGGGGCTATGTCCCCATTGCGGAAAGCCCAAGCGGGAAGGCAATTGCGGCTGTACGGTCAAGGAAATTGACCCGAGGCTTGCCGTTCTGAAAGCCTTTTTTGACAAGGACGACGAAGAAGGAAGCAATTAATTTATATAAATGAAAGTTGTGTGATACACGCTTCAAGGAGGTGTAGATAATGGCAGTACCGAAGAAAAAAGTATCGAAGGCTCGCAGAGACAAGAGACGTTCCAACAACTGGAAGCTGGCTCTTCCCGGAATGACCAAGTGCCCCAAGTGCGGCGAAATCGTTCTGAATCACCGTGTTTGCAAAGCTTGCGGATATTACGACGGCAAGGAAGTGCTCAAGGTTGAGAGCAAATAATTCAAAAGAGAGCGGCTTTGTTGCAAACATTGCCGCTCCTTTTGTTTTTTTGAAGCATGAGAGAAAAGGGGGAGATCCAATGAAACGAAGGATATTCCGTATAATGATCCTATGTCTTGCCGCGGTGCTGTTGTTGGGTCTTTCCTCCTGCGGCAGAGAGGAAGAGGAGCAACAGACGGCTTCCGGCAGTATGCCCGAGTATGATCTTGAACAGCTGTCAAGCTACGTTGCCCTAGAGGCTTACGTGGGCTTGACCGTGTCGTTGCCCGATCCCGCAACCGCCAAGAGCGACGCGGTATGGGAGCAAATTCTCGCCTCCGCGCGGATTCTTTCCTATCCCGAGGAGCAGGTGGAGTATTACGCCGCGCAGACAAGGGCGAGATATCGCTATACCGCCAAGCAGAACGGCATGACCTACGAGGAGCTGTTGGAGACTCTTGGGGTGACCGAGGAGGACGTGCGGAAGGAAGCCAAGGATATGGTCAAGGGTGATCTGGTCTACCGATATATCGTGGGGGATGCGGGGATCACTTTGACCCAGACCGAGAAAGCCGCGCTGTTTGACCGTTACGCGGATAAATTCGTTGCCGATTACGGCTACAATAAGAGCTACGTGACCGAGCAGATGGCAGATCTGATTTATGATACCATGCTCTACGATAAAACCATGGAATATCTGGTGCTGAACAACACCTTTGTCACGGCAGAGCGGTAAGGAGAAGCATATGGGAAAATATACGGGACTGTTGCTTTGCTCGGACTTTGACGGAACGCTGTGCTATCAGGGACAGGTATCTCCCGCCAATCTGGAGGCAATCGAGGTCTTTGAACAAAACGGAGGACGGTTCACTCTGGCTACGGGTCGTTATCCGTGGATTCTCAGGGAGCTTAAGATTCCTTTGCGGTGCAACGCGCCCTTGGTTTGTATGAACGGCGCGATTCTGTACGACGGGGAGACGGATCGCTATCTGTACGAGGGTACCATGTCCGAGGACTATACCGACGTGCTGATGGAAATTCTGCGGGGGCAGAAGGGAATTCGGGATCTTCGTATTTGCAGTAGCGATACGAAACAAGCCGAAACCATTCCGACAGATGCCTATGAGATGATTCACGGAGCAATGCGCCGCAAGCCCTATAAGATTCTGCTTCACGTAGATACGGAATACAGCGACGAAATCAAGGACAAGGTCATTTGCCTGTCGGGAGATCGCTATGCCGTGTCCAGAAGCTGGATCAACGGAATCGAGATTCAGGAAGCCCGCTATGACAAGGGAAAAACCGCCCGCCGTCTGGCGAATCTGGTAGGGGCGGATAAGCTCATTTGCGTGGGAGACTACGAAAACGATCTGTCTATGCTTCTGGAGGCGGATCTGGGGGTTGCCATGGGCAACGCGGTGGACGTGGTCAAGCAGGCGGCGGATTGGGTGACCGCCTCCGTGACGGAGGACGGAATCGCGCGACTGATTGAAGGTCTGTAATCCATAAAACAAATGAACAATAGAAAGTAACGATTATGAAAATTCTTGCGATCGGCGACGTGGTAGGGACAAAAAGCGTCGAATATTTGAAGGAAAAGCTTTGGAACGTACGGCGGGAGCTGGGCGCTGACGTGGTGGTGGTTAACGGAGAAAACGCCACCGATATCCACGGAATCAGCGCAAACGATGCGAGGCGGATCATGGATGCGGGAGCGGATCTGATCACCCTTGGCAACCATACCTATGGACGGAGAGACATTTGCGAGCTGCTCGGTGATGCGGAGTGGATCATTCGCCCCGCCAATTACCCGCCTATGGCACCCGGAAGCGGCTATACGATTCTGACGTTGGGTGGCTGGCGAATTCTGGGGATCAACGTGTTGGGAACGGCAATGATGGATGCGATGGCTTGTCCCTTTGCCACGGTGGATCGGATTTTGGAGCGGGAAAAGGGCAACTATGACGTTGCGGTGATGGATATTCACGCAGAGGCGACCTCGGAGAAGCTTGCTCTTGCCCGATATTTTGACGGGCGGATTCACGTGATGTTCGGCACGCATACCCACGTTCCAACGGCGGACGAGCAGGTTTTGGCAGGGGGAAGCGGCTACGTGACCGACCTTGGCATGACGGGACCTGTGGGGGGAGTGATCGGAACGGACGCGAGAGCGGTGATTGAGAAGTTCCGCACCAAAATGCCTGTCCGCTTTACGGTTGCGGAGGGGGCAATCGAAGCCCATGGCGCGTTGTTTGATTGGGACGAAACCACGAAACGGGTCAGAGAAACCAAGCGAATCAAATTTTAACCGAACCTCACGGCTCCACCGCCGGAAAAGTTTTTGCGTCGCTTACGGCTACACTCG
>JAFTPX010000054.1 GCA_017463065.1 Clostridia bacterium | reverse complement strand
TAATATGACACGATTATCCCGAGAAAGTCCGCCTCAAACCAAATTCAAACCGCACGGTCCTTCTTCCCATCCTCTTTTTGATCAAAGGATCGACGTACTTGTTACGGCAGCCCCTTGTTTGCGCAAAAAAGAACCTTCCTTCCGGAAAGTTCTTTTGAGGGTTGGAGCCTTTCTTTCGAGAACGGTTTCAAAACCGTGTCTTTTCGCATCTCCTTACAATTCACCAAAGAGGCGGAGGGCTTCCATGGCGGCGTTTTGTTCCGCTTCCCGTTTGGATTTTCCCGTACCGCGACCGATAATATTGGAATTGAGGCGAGCCTCCACACGAAAGACCTTATTGTGATCGGGACCGCTCTCTCCCACGGTCATGTATTCTAGAAAATCCCCTTCGGTCTGCTGAATCAGCTGTTGCAATTCGGTTTTCGGGTCGGTGCTGATCGGGCTATAATTTTCGGCAAGCTCCTTTTGGATAAAGGGCAGGACAAAGCTCCGCGCCGTATCGGGTCCCGCCTCCCCCGCATCCAGATAAATCGCCGCGATCAATGCCTCAAAGGTATTTTCCAAGGTAGACTGGCGGGCTCTGCCTCCTCCCTTTTCCTCTCCGTTTCCCAGATAAAGGTACTGTCCCAAGCCGATGGCTCTGGCATAAGAGGCAAGCGCGGAGGACTGCACCACTGCCTTACGGCGTTGGGTCAGCTCCCCCTCGGGCAGATCGCTGTACTCCCGAAACAAATATTCACTGACCACTGCCGAGAGCACCGCGTCTCCCAAAAACTCCAGCCGCTCGTTGCAGACTGCCTCTTTTTTCTTCGCTTTCAGCTCGTTGGCATAGGAAGAATGAGTCAGCGCTTCCCGCAGGAGCTCTTTCTTGCGAAAGACATATCCGATTTCTTTTTCCAGCAAGGACATATCCATCTGTTGCATGATCCTTTTCCTCTCTTAATTTTACTCCGCCTGTCCGTCGGCAGCCGCCGCCTTTTCCGCCTTTTTTCTCGCCGAAAGCCGTGACAGCGCATCGGTCAGATCTCCGGTCAAGTCAGTCTCGGAATAGGTAATTGCCTGACGGATCGCATTCTTGAACGCCTTGGCATCCGAAGATCCGTGACCCTTGATGACGGGTCTGGCGATCCCCAGAATTGGCGCGCCGCCAAACTCACCGGCATCAAAATTCTTCTTGACGTCCTTCAGGGAGGACTTCACCATCAGGGCGGCGAGCTTGGTCTTGAAATTGGCAAAAAACATTTTCTTCATGGTCTTGAGCATGAGCTTTCCCATGCCCTCCATGGTTTTCAGCAAAATATTTCCCGCAAAGCCGTCGGTTACCAGCACGTCACAGGTATCGAACATGACCCGATTCCCTTCCACGTTTCCGACGAAATTCACCTCGGGATTCTGTTTCAGCTTTTGATAGGCTTCGATCTGGATCTCGGTTCCCTTATGCTCCTCCGATCCGTTATTCAGCAAGCCCACGCGGGGATTCTCCACCCCCATCATTTTTTTCATGTATACCGAGCCCATCACCGCAAACTGCTCCAGATAATCCGACGTCACGCTGACGTTCGCGCCCGAATCCAACAGCAAAACGGGGGGCTGCATGGGCAGCATTGCCGCAAGAGCGGGGCGGCGCGCGCCCTTGATCTTACGGACGATCAAATTCGCTCCCGTAAACAAGGCACCCGTATTTCCCGCGCTCACAAAGGCATCTCCTTTGCCCTCCGCCAGTAATTTCAGACCCACACTCATAGAGGAATCCATCTTAGTACGCATCACCGACAGAGGATCGTCCTCCATGGTGATCACCCCGGAGGCGTGAACGATCTCCACACGGTCCAAGGGGAGCTCGCAAGCCTTTGCCGCCTCTTCGATCGCTGTCCGATCTCCCACCAGTATATATTCGGCATCCATCTCCTCGGTAGTAAGGCGCACGCCTCGCACCAGCTCTTCCGTGCCCTTATCCGAGCCCATAACGTCTATGATAATCCGTTTCATTCCAGTTCCTCCTTGATTCGTTCGATCTCCTCCAGCGCCCGATGAGAGAGCGCTTCGTTTTTCGCCGCCTTACCGCCCCTGACACGGTGCGACAAGGGCTCGATAATTCCAAAGTTGGCATTCATGGGAACGAAGGCGGACACGCCACCCCATGCCACGTAGTTTGCCATCGCGCCAAGCATAGTGGTACGGGGGAATCGCAGAGGCTCTTGCCCCAGCAAGCGACGGGCGGCATTGATTCCAGCAACCAATCCCGAGCCCGCGGACTCAATATAGCCCTCTACCCCTGTCATCTGCCCCGCAAAATAGACCCCTTCTTTGCTCTTCATTTCATAGCAGTCGTTCAGCAGCTCGGGAGAGTTGAGGTAGGTATTGCGGTGCATGATGCCGTAGCGTAAAAATTCGGCGTTTTCCAGTCCCGGAATCATACGGAACACCCGTCTTTGCTCGGGGAAGGTCAGGTGAGTCTGGAAGCCCACCAGATTATACATGGTTCCCTCTCTGTTTTCTTTGCGGAGCTGAACCACGGCGTACGCCTGCTTGCCCACCCGTTTATCGATGAGTCCCACGGGCTTCAGCGGTCCGAACAGAAGGGTATCGTGTCCCCTTCTCGCCATGACCTCCACGGGCATACAGCCCTCGAACACCTTGAGCTTTTTCTGCTCCTCCCGATCAAACGCCTTCAGCTCCGCTTCCTCGGCGGTGATCAATGCCTGCCAGAAGGCATTGTACTGCTCCTCGGTCATGGGGCAATTGATATAATCGGCATCGCCTTTATCGTAACGAGAGGCAAAGAACGCCACGTCCATATTGATGCTTTCCGCGTCCACAATGGGGGCGGCGGCATCAAAGAAGTGAAGTCCGTCGCATCCCAGCTCCTTTGTGATATAGTCCGCCATGGCATCGGAGGTGAGGGGACCCGTGGCGATGACGGTGATCTGTCCCTCCTCCACCCGATCCGCCTCGGCGGCAATCACCTCGATATTTGGGTGAGCGGTGATCTTTTCGGTAATATATGCCGAAAACTTTTCCCGATCCACCGCAAGCGCCGAGCCCGCAGGGACTCTGGTGGCATCTGCCGCCTCCATAATAAGGGAGCCCATTCGTCTGAGCTCCTCCTTCAGAAGCCCTACCGCATTGGCAAGGCTATCCGAGCGAAGAGAATTGGAGCAAACCAATTCCGCAAACGCGGGAGAATGGTGGGCAGGAGTATATTTTTCGGGCTTCATTTCGTAAAGCTTAACGATAACACCTCGCTTCGCCGCTTGCCAAGCCGCCTCACAGCCCGCAAGCCCCGCGCCGTACACGGTAAGTGTTTGTTTTCCTTCCATGGGAGTCCTTTCCAAGCCGACGGAGGTTCTCCCTCGGCTTTTTATTCTTCGTTATTTTCCACGGCCTCGGTCTGCTCGATGGGTTTCTTGAAGCCGCAATCCTTATTGTGACAGATCAGCAAGGGCTGTCCCTTCTTACGGAACAAAAGCTCACCGCAATCGGGGCAACGCTCGCTTGTAGGCATATCCCAAGAGGAGAAATCGCAATCAGGATACCGCTCGCAGCTATAAAATACCGTCCGTCTCTTGCCGTTTTTCATGACGATCTTGGCACCGCACTTGGGACAAGGAACGCCGATATCCTTGGTTTTTTGCTTGGAGAAATTACATTCGGGATACCGCACGCAAGCAAAGAACGTTCCGTACCGTCCGCTTCTCTGCACCATATCCGAGCCACACTTTTCGCACTTGAAGTCGGCTATGACCACCTTCTTTTCGGCTGTCTCCTCCCCGTCCTCGCTATTGGGCGAGGTCAGGGGCTTGGTGTTACGGCACTGAGGATAGTTGGGGCAGGCGGCAAATTTGCCATACCGTCCGTTCTTCACGATCATACGGCATCCGCACTTATCGCAGATCAGGTCGGTCTCCTCTACGGGAATATCCAGCTCTCTGGATTCCATCTTTTGATTGGCTTCCTCCAGCTCCTTGCCGAAGTCCTGCCAGAAATTCTCCAGCACCGACAGCATGGTATTCGTTCCGTTTTCGATCTCATCAAGCTCCGTCTCCATCTGGGCGGTAAACTGATAGTTGACCACATCGGGGAAGCTTTCCAGCATCAGCTTATTGGTCAGCTCGCCCGTAGGCGTGGGAACCAGCGCCTTCCCCTCACGCTTGACGTAATTACGGGCAATGATGGTAGAAATGATGGTAGCAAAGGTACTGGGTCGTCCGATTCCCATTTCCTCCAGAAATTTGATCAGAGACGCATCGTTATAGCGAGCGGGAGGCTCGGTAAAGTGCTTGGTAGGATCAATGGACAGCGAGGGGATCTTCTCTCCCTCCCGAACCTCGGGAAGGCGAATATTCTTTTCCTCTTTGAGCTCGTCGGCATTGACCTTCGTTTCGTCCTCGCTCTCCTCGTAGACTGCCATATAACCCGGGAAGTCCACGGTATAGCCGCCTGTACGGAACACGTAGCCTGCCGATTCGAATTCGGCGTTTACCGTAGCCAGCACGGCAGATTCCATCTGGCTTGCCACAAAGCGCTCCCAAATGAGGCGATACAGCTTGAACTGGTCGCTCGTCAGGTATTTCTTGATCGCCATCGGCTCCAAGCCCACTCGGGAAGGACGAATTGCTTCGTGGGCATCCTGCGCGTTTGCTTTTGCCTTATAAACTCGGGGGGTCCCGGGGGTATATTCCGTTCCGTATTTTGCTTCGATATACTCCTTTGCCTCTGTCTGCGCATCGGCGGAAACACGAAGGGAGTCGGTACGCATATAGGTAATCAGACCCTGTACGCCGCCGTTCTCTGAGCCCACGTTGACACCCTCGTAAAGCTCTTGGGCGATCCGCATGATCCGCTGAGACTGGAAGCCCAGCTTTCGTGCCGCCTCTTGCTGCATGGTAGAGGTGGTAAAGGGAGGCGCGGGAAGCTTCTTTTTCTTGGATTTCTTCACCGATCCCACGGTAAATTCCTTGTCCGACACCGCCGAGACCACGCGCATGGCGTCCTCCTCGCAGGTCAGCTTGATCCGACCCTTACGGTCTCCGTAAAAGCGCACGGAAAATTCCTTGCCCTCTCCGCCCGAAAGCAGAGCATCCACCGTCCAATATTCCACGGGGACGAAGTCGCGGATCTCGTTCTCACGCTCTACGATCATACGGGTCGCTACCGACTGCACACGTCCCGCGGACAGACCGCTACGAACGTTCTTCCAAAGGAAGGGGGACAGCTTATATCCTACGATACGGTCGAGAATTCGTCTTGCCTGCTGGGCGTTGACCAGATTCATATCGATTTGTCTGGGGGCTTTGATGGCACCCTTCACCGCCGTCTTGGTGATCTCGTTAAAGGTCACCCGCAACGTATTTTCCACGGGAATGCCCAAGGCTACCGACAAATGCCACGAGATCGCTTCTCCCTCTCGGTCGGGGTCGGTTGCGAGAAATACTTTGTTTGCCGCCTTGGCTTCCTTGCGGATCTCCTTGATCAGGTCGCCCTTGCCCCGAATATTGATATAATGGGCATCAAATCCGTTTTCAATATCCACGCCGAGGGTACTCTTTGGCAGGTCGCGCACGTGTCCCTTGGAGGCAACCACCTTATAGTTAGAGCCAAGATATCCCTTGATGGTTGCCGCCTTCGAGGGGGACTCTACGATTACCAAATTTGCCATGTATCTTCTATATCCTTTCTTTCTCGTTTCTTTTATGATAGGTTTGCGATAATCGCAAACGAACAGTCATATTTATTTTCGGACGTACAATCCGCCCGGCAGAGAGCTGATCAATCCGCTCAGCTCCAGCATGGTCAGGGAGGTAATAACGGTTCCCGTATCCACGTCGGGCAACGTCAATCCGTCGGGAGCGACGGCACGGTCGATGGGCATCCTCTCAAAGATCCTCCTTGTAACCTCATCCAGTGCCGCCAAGGCTTCGGCGGACACGTCGGTTCGGGGTTCGTGGGCGATCTTCTCGGGCACGCTTGCCGTGGCGGGTCTGACTGCCCCCTCTTCCACACCGTGATCAACGGCGGGGTTAGTTGGAACGTAAGAGCCGCGGTCGTACAGAGACGCCACTCCGTAGCGGCGCAAGGCGTCGTCCACGGGCACGTTTTTTGCTTTGGCTTTTTGCAAGCCCGTATAGTTGATTATATCGTGATACAAAAAATCATAATGACGGACGATATCCTCGGTACAAAGCGCCACCAGCGCTCCGTTGCGGATCAGCTCGTTGGGCCCGTCCGAATTACTTTCGTTGACCTTACCCGGTAGGGCGAACAGGTCTCTTCCCTGCGAGACTGCTTTTTTGGCGGTAATGAGCGCGCCGCTTCCGATGGCGCCCTCCACCACGAGCACGCCCTGACACAGACCGCTAATGATACGGTTTCTGCGGGGAAAGTTTCTTCCGATAGGTCGCTCGGCGGGCGGATATTCGGTAATCACAGCACCGTGCTTACCGATCTCCTTCATGAGCTTTGCGTGCTCCTTGGGATAGGTTACGGAGATTCCGCAACCCAAAACGGCAACGGTACTGCCACCCGCGGCAAGAGCGCCGCAAGCGGACACGCCGTCCACGCCAAGTGCCATTCCGCTGACGATTACCGCATGTGCGGCAGCAAGTTCATAGGATATTTTATACGCGGTCTGCCGTCCGTATTCGCTCATTTTCCGTGTTCCGACCATCCCCACGCAAAGGCGGTTATTCATATCGGGCATTTTTCCCAACACGTACAGCAAAACGGGAGGGTCCTCGATGCTTCGGAGTCGGGCGGGGTATCGGGGATCGGAATATCCGACGATATCCATGCGGTTTTGCTTACAATACCGAAGGGTAGCGTATGCGTTATCCAGCGCTTTATCGCAAAGGCGGAGCTTCAGTCCGTCTCCGATTCCTTCCAGATGTTCGATCTCGTCCTCTTCCAGACGGTAGAGGTCGAAGGGGTTATCGTAGCGTTCTGCCAATCTGCCAAACTCTTTAGAGGCAATTCCGCATTTTTCCGAAAGCCATATCCAATACAAGCTATTCTCGTCTTTCATAAGTTCCTCCTTTTACGGCTGATTTTCGCACAAGCCTCACGGCTACTGCCCGCGCAGAAGTTTTTGATCGACCTTTTTTCAAAAAGGTCGCGATTTCCAAAGTCGGCGCCTTTGGTCGCCGCCCGCAGGCGGCGAAACATCCCTTGGCGTTTTCTTTTTGGTTCTTTTTCTTTTGCGCCTCTTGCGTCAAAAGAAAAAGAACGAGGGTTGAAAGTTGCTGAGCGTTCAGGTAGGGGAAACCCCACTTGTGGTTTCCCCTCTTGGCTTCGCCAATTCACCCTTTCGGGCGCTTATGACAATGGGGGATTGC
>JAFTPX010000053.1 GCA_017463065.1 Clostridia bacterium | reverse complement strand
CTTGCGTCAAAAGAAAAAGAACGAAGGGTTGGGTACAGATCAAAGTTAGTATAGGAGCAGACAGGGGAAACCCCACTTGTGGTTTCCCCTCTTGGCTTCGCCAATTCACCCTATCGGGCGCTTATGACGATAGGGGTGTTTCGCCGCCTGCGGGCGGCAACCAAGGACGCTGTCCTTGGAACCTGCAAGCCTTTTGAAAAAGGCTTGACCGAAAACTTTACACCGGGCAGTCGCCGTAACGTTGGATTAAAGCTCCTTCACGAACGCGGCTGCCAGTGCCACGCACGCTTCGGCATCACCGAGGTCGCAGGTCTCCACGCCGGAATGAATATACCGACAGGGAATCGATAACGCTCCCGCACGGCTTCCGCCTCCCGCAAGCTGCATCGAGCTTGTGTCCGTGCCGCCTGCCGTCAGAATCTCCCTCTGATACCGAATCTTCTTCTCCTCGGCAAGGTTGCAAAGTCTCGTAACAACCTCCTCGTGGCAAATCACCGAGCTATCCTTGATCTTTACCGCCGCGCCGCCGCCAAGCTCACACGCCATGACAGACGCGTCGGGGGTATCTCCCGTGGCGGTTACGTCAAAGCAAAGCGAATAGTCGGGTTGGATTCCAAACGCCGCTGGCAACGCCCCCCGACATCCGACCTCCTCCTGTACCGAAAAGACGTAGTACACATCCCCCGCTAAGCGTTCCGCCTTCAGCTCCTCGGCAATCGCGAGAAGAACCGCGCATCCGATGCGATCATCTAAGGGGCGTCCCGTGATCCGCTTTCCCGCCAATCGGCGTACGCCGCCCTCGGCGACGAAAAAGTCCCCGACAGCAACCTTCCGCTCCGCTTCCTTGCGGTTCTTTGCGCCAATATCGATATAGAAATTGTCCGCCTTATAGTCCGCCGCCTTGGTCTTGGCGTTCGGAACCAGTACGCCCCGCACACCCTTCTCGGAAATTACCGATCCAAATGCCGTTGCCGTAAAGTGGATGCCTCCCACGGGGGCGATACGGATCATGCCGCTGTCCTCCAAGAAGGTCACGAGAAAACCGATCTCGTCCATGTGGGCGCAAAGCATGACCGTCTTGCCCACTCCGCTTCCTTTTTTGACGGCAATCAAATTGCCCAGATTGTCCGTGCGAACCTCGTCCGCCAAGGGCTCGATCCGCTCACGAAGCACCGCTCGGATCTTCTCCTCCCGTCCCGAAACCGACGGTACGGCGCAGAGCCTTTGTAGGGTAGTATATAAATTCATTTCGTTGCGTCTCCTTTCCGTTCTTCCGCGTCCAGGCGTAGTCCCGACCGAAGCAGTGCCTCCGTCAGATCTCTCACCGCCCGATAATCGGCAATGCTCGCCACGCAGGAGGGCGAGTGCAGATACCGTGTGGGAACTGACAGCGCAAGAGTTTTCACGCCCACGCCCGTCTTGTGGATCGAGCCCGCATCGTTTCCGCCCGATACGTACCGCTTGATCTGAGCGGCAATTCCCTTCTCCTTTGCCGTCGCCATGGCAAACGCCACGAACGCTCTGTCATAGATCGTAGAGCGGTCCATCACCGAGATCGCTCCGCCCCCTCCAAGATCAGCGACCCGTTTTGCCGCCTCCACCTCGGGCAGATCGGCAACCGCCGTGCTTTCCAGAACGATGGCGTAATCGGGGGCGATCTTCGCCGCGGCGGTCTTCGCGCCGCTCAAACCGATCTCCTCCCGAACGGTAAAGCAAAAATACAGATCCAGCCCCGCTTCGGATGGATGGTTTCGAAGGGACTCCATCACCTCCAGCATGGCGGCACACCCCATACGGTCATCCAGCGCCTTTGCCTTGATCAGAGAATGATCCTTCCCGAAGGTATAGAATTCCGAATCAAAGGTACCGAAGGAGCCCACGGACAAAACCTTCTCCGCTTCCTCCCGATTGGCGGCACCGATATCGATATACAGCTGATTCATGGGAGTGGGCTTGTTCCTTTCCTCCCGTTTTTTATGGTGGATCGCCTTGGAGGCAACCACGCCCCGCACACGGTTGATCTCGTCACCGAGGATCATCTTCCGACCCTCCAGCACCGAGACGTGGATACCGCCCACGGTGTCAAAGCGCAACAGACCGTCCTCGCAGATCTCGGTGATCATCACGCCGACCTCGTCCATATGGGCAGAGATCATAACCTTCGCGCGGTTCGGCGCATCCACGTCTCCCGTCCGAAGCAGAGCGATCACGTTCCCCATGCGGTCACGGCAAAAGCTCTCGCAACGACCGCCAAGCAGGGCTTCGATCCGATCCGCCACCTCGTCCTCACAGCCCGTCGGTCCAAACAGTCCCGACAGCTCTTGAATCAACGCAAGCTCACAGCTCATTGCGGCAATTCCTCCCTTCCGTCTCCTCCGAAGGTCTGGGCAAGCAGGTCACTGCAAATAAATTGCTCCACCAAACGGAAAAGCGCCTCCGCGTCCGTCATGGAAATGACCTCGTTATAGGTATGCATATTCCGCAAGGGCAGTCCCACGTCCACCACGGGCACACCCCCCTTGACCAGATTGACTGCCGTAGCGTTGGTTCCCGTAGAGGCGGGCGAGGCAATCACGGTATGGGGAATCTCCCGATTCTCACAAAGGGCTCGGGTCATGCGGGTCAGACGGCGGTCGGTCGCCGCCGAGAGAGACAGAGAAACGCCCTTTCCAAGAGGAACGGTTTCGCTCTTGGGGGTATCGGGCACGGTGGCAAGATTCACGTCGATGACCATGGCATAATCGGGCTCGATCCCGAAGGTCGCCACGGCGGCACCGCCTGTAGGCGAGGTTTCCTCATAGCAGGAAAAGAGGAGTGCCACGTTAGCGGCAAGCCGTTCCTTGGGGGTATGGGCAATGGCATATGCGGCGATAGCGGCGCAAGCCTTATTATCGAAGCTTTTTCCCGCAAGGCAATCCCCTGAAAGTTGGCTATAATGGGGGGCAAAACCCACGGGGGTACCCACGGGAGCAATGGTCTTGAGCTCCTCGGTGGAGTAGCCCGTATCCACCATCAGGTCGGCGAGATCGGGCAAACGGTCATCCCCGCCGCTCCGCAGATGAGGGGGGGTAGAGACGATCACGCCGCGGAGCGTTTCCGTTCCGTAGACGACCACGTCCGCGCCCTGCAGAACCGAGGGGGAAAGACCGCCCACGGGCGCGAGCTTCAAAAAGCCGTTCTCCAGATGCTTGGTAACCACCATACCGATCTCATCGAAGTGTGCATCGATCAAGACGGTAGGAGCAGACGGATTTTGGGATCGTTTCCAAAAGATATGATTTCCCACGGCATCGGTCATGGTTTCGTCAAAGTGGTTTCCCACAGATTGACGGAGCAGATCGGCGGATCGAGGCTCAAAGCCTGACACCGACATCACCGAGCAAAGGGCAATGATTTCGTTCTTCAAAATTTCGTTCATCAGTCCTCCTAATCAAAATTCGATCAAGCTTCACGGCTGCTGCCGCGTAGAAAGTTTTCGGTCAAGCCTTTTTCAAAAGGCTTGCAGGTTCCAAGGACGCTGTCCTTGGTCGTCGCCCGCAGGCGGCGAAATATCCCTTGGCGTTTTCTTTTTGGTTCTTTTTCTTTTGCGCCTCTTGGGTCAAAAGAAAAAGAACGAAGGGCTAAAAGTTAGTGAAGGTTCAGACAGGGGAACCCCCACTTGTGGTTTCCCCTCTTGGCTTCGCCAATTCACCCTTTCGGGCGCTTTTGGGCATGGGGGTGTTTCGCCTGTTGCGACGGGCGACCAGAGGCTCTGCCTCTGGACACCGCAAGCCTTTTGAAAAAGGCTTGACCGAAAACTTCCTTGCGGGTGTAGCCGTTAGTTTCCCCAATATTTCTTATCCAGGCTTCGGTACTGGATCGCCTCGGCGATGTGCTTGGCTCCAATGACCTCGCACCCCTCCAGATCGGCTATGGTTCTGGCAACCCGCATCACTCTGTCATATCCCCGCGCGGACATCCCCATTCGCTCATACGCCGCCTTCAGAATTGCCTTCGCCGCATCGTCCGCCACACAGTACTTTCGGATCGATGCCGAATCCAACTGGGCGTTGCAGTAAATCCCCACGTCCTCGCTCATCCGCGCCGCCGCAAATTCCCGCGCTCGCGTGACCCGCTCCCGAATCACCGCAGACGTCTCCTCCACTCCGACCTCGGACGATAGCTCGTCGTAGGACAAGGACGGAAGCTCGATTTGAATGTCAATGCGATCCAGCATCGGTCCGCTGATTCTGGAAACGTACCGCTTCACCTCTAGGGGACTGCAGGTACATTTCTGGGTCGGATGTCCAAAATATCCGCATCGGCAAGGGTTCATTGCCCCCACCAGCATAAAGGAGCATGGGTATGTAACCCGCCCGTTGGCTCTCGTGATCGTTACCCGTCTGTCCTCCAATGGCTGACGGAGCGCGTCCGTCACAAGCTTCGGAAATTCGGGAAGCTCGTCAAGAAACAGCACGCCGTTGTGCGCCAAGGATACCTCCCCAGGAAGCGGATTCACTCCACCGCCCACCAAGCTCACCGCGCTCATGGTGTGGTGCGGGGAGCGGAAGGGTCTGGCCGCCACCAGCGATACCCCGTCGGGAAGCGTGCCTGCCACCGAGTGGACCTTGGTGGTCTCGATTGCCTCGGAAAAACGCATGGGCGGTAAAATCGTAGGGATTCGCTTGGATAACATGGATTTTCCCGTGCCGGGAGGTCCGATCAGCAATACGTTGTGTCCGCCTGCCGCCGCAATCTCCAACGCCCGCTTCGCCATTCTCTGACCCCGCACGTCCGCAAAGTCAAGGGCGGAATGAAGGGTGGCGTTGGCAAAGGCGGCTCGGTCACAGGAAACGGGTGTCAGGGGCGCGGTTCCGTTTAAATGCGCCACCAGCTGGGCAATATTGTCCACTGCGTAGACCCGAATGCCTTCCACCGCCGCCGCTTCTCCCGCATTTTCCGCAGGCGCGTAAAATTCGGCAAGACCCGCATCTCTGGCGGCAACGCACATACACAGCGTGCCCCGAACGGGTCGAAGCTTGCCTGAAAGCGACAGCTCTCCCACAAAGCATTTGTCCGAAAAATTCACGCCGTATTCCACCACTCCGCCGCAACGGAGAATCCCCAACAGGATCGCCACGTCAAAGGCTGAGCCCTCCTTTCGACGATCCGCGGGGGCAAGATTCAAAATGAGATCCAGCGACGGAAACCGAAAACCGCTATTCTCGCAGGCAGTCCGCACCCGTTCCTTTGCCTCCTTTACGGCAAGGTCGGGCAGACCAACCAGCTCTAAGCTGGGAATTTTGGATCTGGCATTGCATTCCACGGTCACAATATATCCGTCAATGCCGAAAAGACCCGCGCTGTATACGGTAGAAAGCATGTTCGTGTCCTCTTCTTTCCTTAGTTTCCTTATTATCTTATATTTTACCACATTTTTACCCCTTTTACAAGTATTTTGAAAAAGACTTAAAAAAACAGCTGTGTGGGATGCGTTTTCTTGGACCTCCAAAGAACTTGAGGGCGGGGACTTGATTGGGATTGAAGTCTCTTCGCCGACAGTAAGAAACCATTTGCCAGTGTTTTCTTTTCTGCAGTTCCTTTTTTGTATTGACATTTTTGAAATTTGGTGTATAATATAATGTGAAGTGTTATGCGTAACGCAATCACACCCTTTGATATCAACAAAAAACAGCAAACAGAAACGGAGTACATCAGCATGGCACAACTGTTTCACAAAATGAAGATCGCGGGACTGGAGCGGTCGCTCCCTCTCTGCCCCATCAGCGATACCCTCATGATCGGCGCATTCGTCATCTTCGGCGACCCCGAATTGACTACCGCTTGCGCCAAGGAGCTACTGGCACGGGCACCCGCATACGATTATCTCATCTCCGCCGAGGCGAAAGGAATCCCTCTCGTTCACGAAATGGCACGTCTTGCGGGGAATCAGCGCTATTTTCTGGCAAGAAAAGCCCCCAAGCTTTATATGACGGGCGTTTTTGAGGCATCCGTGCGTTCCATCACCACCGCCAAGGAGCAGAAGCTCTATCTGGACGTTGCCGATGCGGAGCGGATGCGAGGCAAAAAGGTTCTCATCGTAGACGACGTGATCTCCACGGGAGAATCCCTGAAGGCGATCGAGCATTTGGTAGAAAAGGCGGGCGGCGAGATCTGCGGACGAATGACCATCCTTGCCGAGGGAGAAGCCGCCGAGCGAGACGATCTGATCTATCTGGAAAAGCTCCCTCTATTTGATTCGAAGGGAAACGAGCTTTAAAAAATACAAGACACGTAAAGGAAATAAAAACATGGCTGAATTATTGAGAGAAACCGACAAGCGCACCCATTATTGCGCGACTTTATCCGCCAAAAACGTTGGTGAGCGGGTTTGCGTCATGGGCTGGGCGCAAAAGCAGAGAGACCTTGGTTCCCTGATCTTCATTGATCTGCGTGACCGCACGGGCATCGTCCAGCTCGCCTTTGACGAAAAAACCGAGCAATCCATTTTTGACACCGCCTTCACTGTCCGCGCCGAGTTCGTGCTCTGCGCCAAGGGTGTGGTCAGACGGCGTGGCGAGGGGGCTGTGAACACCAACCTCCCCACAGGTGAGATCGAGATTGCCGTGGACGAGTTCCGCGTGCTGTCCGTAGCGCAGACCCCTCCCTTCGAGATCGTGGAGGACAGCCGCGTCAACGCGGAGCTTCGCCTGAAGCACCGTTATCTGGATCTTCGCCGTCCCGATATGCAGGGCCGCATCATTGCCCGCTCCAGAATCTCCAAGATTGCGAGAGACTACTATGCGGACAACGGCTTTATTGATATTGAAACGCCCACCCTCTGCAAGCCCACTCCCGAGGGCGCGAGAGACTATCTGGTTCCCTCTCGTGTGCACAAGGGAAAATTCTACGCGCTTCCCCAGTCTCCTCAGCTTTACAAGCAGCTTCTGATGGTATCGGGCTTTGACCGCTACTTCCAGATCGCCCGTTGCTACCGTGACGAGGACCTGCGCGCGGACCGCCAGCCCGAATTTACCCAGATCGACACCGAAATGTCGTTTGTGACAGCGGACGACGTGATGACGATGCACGAGGGCTTCCTCAAATATCTGTTCCGCGAGTACATGGGCAAGGAGCCGGAGGGTGATTTCATCCGTATGCCCTATGCCGAGGCAATGAGCCGTTTTGGTTCGGATAAGCCCGACATTCGGTTTGGCTACGAGCTGACCGACCTTTCCGAGGTCGTCCGCACTTGCGGCTTCAAGGTCTTTTCGGGCGCGGTTGAGGTAGGCGGATCGGTTCGCGGCATCAACGTCAAGGGCGGTGCCAAGTTCTCCCGCAAGGAGATCGATTCTCTGGTAGAATTCGTGAAATCCTACCGTGCCAAGGGTCTTGCGTGGCTGAAGGTAGCAGAGAACGGCGACGTCTCCTCCTCTTACGCAAAATTCCTGACCGAGGAAGAAAACAACGCAATCAAAGCCGCTATGGGCGTGGAAAACGGCGATTTGGTTCTGATCGTTGCTGACAAGAACAAGGTCGTATTCGATTCCTTGGGTGCGCTCCGTTGCGAATGCGCGAAAAGAATGGGCATTCTCGATCCCATGGACTTCAAGTTCCTTTGGGTCACCGAGTTCCCGCTTCTGGAATACAGCGAGGAGGACGACCGCTTTTACGCCATGCACCACCCCTTCACCTCTCCCATGGACGAGGATCTGCAGTATCTGGACAGCGACCCCGCCAGAGTCCGCGCGAAGGCATACGACATTGTTCTGAACGGCACGGAGCTGGGCGGCGGATCGATCCGTATTCACGACAGTGCCATTCAATCCAAGATGTTCGAGGTTCTGGGACTTGGCGCAGAGGAAACTCAGGAGAAGTTTGGCTATCTGTTAGACGCCTTCAAGTACGGTGTCCCGCCCCACGGAGGGCTTGCCTTCGGTTTTGACCGACTGGTGACCTTGTTGCTGGGACTGGAGGATATTCGTGACGTGATCGCCTTCCCCAAGGTACAGAATGCTTCCGAGCTGATGACCAAGGCTCCCTCGGCTCCCGATGCGGGTGCGCTGACCGAGCTTGGCATTGCGGTGGTAAACGAAGAATAACGAATGAGGGGAGTTTCTTGAACGAGCTCCCCTTTGCTTTCGCACTAACCTTACGGCTACACAGTGGAAAAGTTTTTGCGCCTCTTACGGCTACTGCCCCGTATTAAGTTTTCGGTCAAGCCTTTTTCAAAAGGCTTGCGGTGTCCAGAGGCGGCGCCTCCGGTCGTCGCCCGCAGGCGACGAAATCCCCCATCGTCAAAAAGCGCCCGAAAGGGTGAATTGGCGAAGCCAAGAGGGGAAACCACCAGTGAGGTTCCCCTGTCTAAACGCTCAGTAACTTTCAACCCCCATTCTTTTTCTTTTGACGCAAAAAGCGCAAAAGAAAAAGAACCAAAAAGAAAACGCCAAGGGATGTTTCGCCGCCTGCGGGCGGCGACCAAAGGCGCTGCCTTTGGAAACCGCCACCTTTTTGAAAAAAGGTCGATCAAAAACTTCCTCGCGAGTATCGCCGTGAGTGAAGCAATTTATTGTTTCGAGGTAAATCATGAATCACTTTTTCGCCTATATGGCGCGGATGAAGCTCATCCGCAGATGGAGTCTGATGAAATCGGTCAGCGAGGAAAATATCGCCGAGCATAGCGCACAGGTCGCGCAAATCGCTCACGCCTTGGCTCTGATCAAAAATCGATTGTTCGGCGGTCATCTGAATGCCGACCGTGTCGCCGCCATTGCCCTCTACCACGAAACCTCAGAGGTGCTGACCGGCGATCTTCCTACCCCGATCAAATACTATAACCCCGAAATCCGTAGGGCGTATAAGGACATCGAGGGCATCGCCAACGAAAAGCTGATCTCCATGCTCCCCGAGGAGCTGCAAGCAGACTACCGCGCGCTCATCGTCTCCGATCCCGAATCCTATGAGCATATGCTGGTAAAGGCGGCGGATAAAATCTCCGCTTATATCAAATGCGTGGAGGAGCTTCGGAGCGGTAACCGCGAGTTCGCCCGCGCGGAGGCGGCTTTGCGTGGCGAAATCGAAAAATATTGCCAATACGACGAGGTCCGCTATTTCTGCGATATCTTCCTCGATACCTTCCGCAAAACCTTGGATGAGTTGGAATAATCCCCCCCTCTTCCCCCAATTCAAATAAAAAGGAGTACACGATGAAAAAGAAGCTTTCCCTTCTTCTGCTGACTGCCATCCTATTACTCCCCGTAACGGGCTGTCACAATACACAAGCTCCAGAGGCGCAAACCTCCCTCCCCGAAGAAACCGCCTCTGCCCCCACGGCGCAATTCGTGGAGGATGACAGCTATCTGGAAATTGACTGTGAAAAAATCTCGGGCTACAAACAGCTCCTTCTCTCCTTTGGCAATAACGACCCCTCCGTTCTGATTACCTCCATTCCTAAGAGCTGGTCTCTTATCAAGCTGGGAAGCGGCTCGTATAACATTCAGAAAAACAACCTACGGATCGGTAGCCTTTGCGTAAAAGAACAAGCCACCGTTCCCGTAGGCGCGGTGGGGGTCTATCAAAAGGAAGAGCTCTTTTCGGGAGTAACCACCAAGCACGTCATCCATCGCTACGGCACGGATGCCGTCTCCTTCCGCCACCATATCACCTTCTCCTATCAGTCGGGCGACGGCACCGATCACTCGATCGTGCTGGACGTGGACTACAAAGAGCTGAACCAAACCGCCGCCACCCGTTTGTTTTACAGCGCGGAGCGCAAAAATAAGCGTACAGGCGTCCAACTGGGACTCGCGCGACTGACCAAATCCAGTCCCACTGTTATGATTTTGGGAAACAGCTTTATTTCCAAGTCCAATATCGGTTCAATCCTTTCGGATATGTGCCACAACAACTGCACCGTGGAAGCCGTCTCCATTGGATTCGCAACGGTCAGTCATACCTATTCGCAAGACACCGCCCGCTTGAACCGAATCCGAAACGGCGAGGTGGACGCGGTCTTCCTCTGTGGCTTCTATTCTCCCGATGACGCAAGCGCGTTGGGACCCATCGTGGATGCCTGCAAGGCATCGGGCGCTAAGCTCGTCCTCTTCCCAGCCCATAATGAGGACAAAAACGACGTCGCCGAAGCCCTGCGGCAATACGACTATCCGATTCTGCTGGACTGGAAGGGAGAGCTGGATGCCCTGATCGAATCGGGGGTAGCCCGTAGCGAGCTTGCCCAGAACGATACCTTCGGACATTCCACGCCCTTGGCGGGTTACGTGGGCGCTCATATGATCTATCGCTCGATTTTCGGAAAAATTCCCCCCGCCTTGGATACCGATCAAGGACTCACCCAAGCCCAAGTCAATCAAGCCCTCGGTGACTATGCCGCCACAGGAGATTTTCCTCTCGTGGACGAGTCGTTGATTTATGATATGAGTTGATCCGCTCCGCCTTCGAATCCTCGTTCAGTGAAAAAGATGTTTTCGCGGTTTTGG
>JAFTPX010000052.1 GCA_017463065.1 Clostridia bacterium | reverse complement strand
TCCTTCGTGTCGTCGTCGTTGGGGAAATAATTTTTCGGAAGCTCAATGGGCAATCCCGCGTCCTTATCGCTGAAATATTCCTTTTTGAGAGTATCGGGATCATACTCCGAATGCCCCGTCACAAAGATCTGCCGCCCCTTGTCGGAGGCGCAGACGAACACACCCGCCTCCTCGGAGCTTGCCAGAATCTTCAGCTCGGGCACCGCCTCAATATCCTCCCGCAGACAAGTGGTGTGTCGGGAATGGGGCACCACGAAGGTATCGTCAAATCCACGGAACAAAATCGACTGCTTGTGATCGAGGATATGCTCAAACACCCCGAACATCTTTTTTTCCAAGGGATACTTCTTCACCCCGTAATGGTAGTACAGTCCCGCCTGTGCCCCCCAACAAATGTGGAAGGTGCTGGTCACGTGGGTCTTGCTCCACTCCATGATATCGCAAAGCTCCTCCCAGTAATCCACTTCCTCAAACGCCATATGCTCCACAGGCGCGCCCGTGATGATCAAGCCGTCGTATTTCTTGTGCTTGACCTCGTCAAAGGTCTTGTAAAATGCCAGCATATGCTCGGCAGAGGTGTGCTTGGATTTATGGGTCGCCGTCTGCAATAGCTCCAGCTCCACCTGCAGCGGCGTGTTGCCGATCAGTCTGGCAATCTGCGTCTCGGTCACGATCTTCTGCGGCATGAGATTCAGCATCAAGATCTTCAACGGACGAATATCCTGCGTCATAGCTCTCGTCTCCGTCATGACGAATATATTTTCGTTAAGCAACACCTGCGTCGCAGGCAAAAGATTCGGTATCTTAATTGGCATACCGTCACCCCCTATGTTTTATTGGATCGCGTCAAGTGCCTGCTTGATGTCCGCGATCAGATCGTCGCTGTTCTCGATTCCGCAAGAGAACCGAACCAGATCGCCCGAAATGCCCGCAGCCACCAGCTCCTCCTCGTTCATCTGTCTGTGAGTCGCGCTTGCGGGATGCAGACAGCAGGTTCTCGCGTCGGCAACGTGAGTCTCGATCGCCGCAATCTTCAAGTTACCCATGAACTTCTCTGCCGCTTCTCTGCCGCCCTTTACACCGAAGCTGACCACGCCGCAGGTGCCGTTGGGCATATATTTCTGTGCCAGATCGTAATACTTGTCGCCCTCCAAGGAAGGATAGGTCACCCAAGCAATTCGGTCGTCCTCCTTCAGGAATTTCGCTACGGCAAGTCCGTTCTCACAATGTCTCTTCATTCTGACGTGAAGGCTTTCCAAGCCGAGGTTCAGAAGGAATGCGTTCTGGGGCGCTTGAATGGCTCCAAAGTCACGCATCAGCTGAGCGGTTGCTTTGGTGATAAACGCGCCCTCCAAGCCAAAGCGCTCGGTATAGGTCACGCCGTGATAGCTCTCGTCGGGAGTGCAAAGACCCGCAAACTTCTCGGGATATTTCGTCCAGTCAAACTTACCCGAGTCCACAATACAACCGCCCACAGCCGCACCATGACCGTCCATGTACTTGGTGGTGGAATGGGTCACGATATCCGCGCCCCACTCAAAGGGACGGCAGTTGATGGGTGTTGCAAAGGTGTTGTCAATAATCAGCGGAACACCGTGAGCGTGAGCGACCTTGGCAAACAGCTCAATATCCAGAACTGTCAGCGCGGGGTTGGCAATAGTCTCACCGAATACCGCCTTGGTGTTCTCACGGAACGCCGCGTTCAGCTCCTCCTCCGTACTGTCGGGAGACACGAAGGTAAAGTCAATTCCCATTCTTTTGAGGGTTACTGCGAACAGATTGTAGGTTCCGCCGTAGATGGTGGAGCTTGCCACAACGTGGTCGCCGCAGGACGCGATATTGAAGATGGCAAAGAAGTTGGCAGCCTGACCTGAGGAGGTCAGCATTGCCGCCGTTCCGCCCTCCATGTCACAGATCTTTGCCGCTACACTGTCGTTGGTGGGGTTTTGCAATCTGGTATAAAAATAACCCGATGCTTCCAGATCAAACAGCTTTCCCATATCGGCGCTGGACGCATATTTGAAGGTCGTGCTCTGCACGATCGGTATCTGTCTGGGCTCTCCGTTCCCGGGGGTATATCCTCCCTGAACACACTTTGTTTCCATTTTATAATTTGACATGATTCAAACCTCCCTTGGTTTTACATAGATAATTATATTATAGCACATCCAATAGCAGGTTGCAACAAAAAACTTACTTTTTCTTTTAGAAAAAAGAAAAAGTAAGCAAAAAGAAAACCAAACTCGTTTGTAAAAACCGTTTTGTCTCTACTCCGATTCACCATATCCTCGTTAATCTTTTAAAAAAAGAAAACCAAACTCGTTACGAGGGCTATCATAAGGAAGTTTACCTGCCACATTGTAGGGACCGGCGTCCCCGACGGTCCGCAAATCGAATTGACAAAATACGGGGAAATTGCAGAGAGATATATCCATCAATTAAATGATTTTTATGATGACCTTTCTGTTGAGAGCTATCTAATTAAGCCGAACCATATTCATATTATGTTGTGGGTAAAATGAGAAGGAAACGGACCGTCGAGGACGCCGGTCCCTACAGGGGGGGTGTTCAATTTTGTAGCTTTGATTGTAGCCGTATGTTGAGATTTTATCATGCAAAGCAGCTACGAATATACGAATATTTTTTACAGACTGTAGGCACCGTGAGCCCATATTTGCTATGTTCGCAGGTCTTTATAAGCCTTCTCCAGCGGAGAAGGGGAACCACGAAGTGGTGGATGAGGAGATCATTATACTGCAAAACAAATACGAATACGCACAGAGAAAAGTTCTGAAACAAAGGAACTCTGTCCGATTCGTATCATTATGCTCTGTACAATCGGCGATCTCCTCATCCACCGTAAACGGTCCCCCTTCCCCGCTGGGGAAGGCTACGAGGTATGTGCGAACACAGCACTTTTTCGACGGACTGTTTACAAAACGGCAAACACGGGACGTCGAGAAGGTGCCGTCCCCTACAAAAAACAGCCCGCAAACACCGTACTCTTCTCTCTTCACTCTTCCCTAAAAAACCTCCCCCTTGCGATTGCTCACAAGGGGGAGGTTTTTATCTATTCGTCTTCCGATCGGATGGCGTTTTCAATTAGAATTTGGTTTCGCCGCCCCAGGTAATCTTGCCCCAGTCTTGGCTGCCGCTGTCATTGTCGTCTTCTTTTACAATCAAGCCCTCACTATCAGACCCGGAGCAAACGTCCTCGGAAGCAAGATAGATGAGCTCGATTTCAGGATTGTTATAAAGCTTCTTCATTTTCCCTTACCTCCTTATGCCAAATTCGCAAAGACGAAGGTGTAAACCTCGCCCGCTACGATCACGCCATCAGCCGTTTCAACAAACGCCTGTACCGTAAAGGTTTCGTCTTTCGGAACGTTCGTCAGGTTCACCGCGAAGAAATAATCAGAGCTTTCACCGTAGCCCTCATCACTCGGCATAACAGGTACTCCGTCCGCCGTAATGGTCTGGTAAACAGTCTGTGTCCACAGAGTTGCGACCTTACCCTCGCTGTTGGTGAGCTTGAAGCCAACTCTCTGGTAACCCTCCACTGCATCGCCGTTTACAGTAGCGATCAGACGGAGTGCGGTGGGATCATTGACGTTCGTCTGATACTTCACCTTCAAGGTGTTGTATGCCACCGACACGTCACCGTTCTTTAGGGTAATGTCGTAGTCCTTCGTATCCACGCCAAACCAGTTGTAACCGGTGTTGGAGGTTACCGTGCAGTTTTCCATGGTAAGAACACAGTTGGTTGTTTTATAGGTCATGCCACCAACCAACGAACCAACCTGATCGCGACTCTTCAATCCTTCGATTGTTCCCGCAAAGGTACAATCCTTAAAGGATACCTTGTCATAAGCCCCCCCCGAAATACCGCCAACCAAGGTGGAACCCGTCGCAGATTCTCCCATAAATTTAAGCGTCATAGTAGAAGTAACGGTTTCCAAATCGGCAAGAGTGAGGTTCCCCGCAATACCACCTATGTACGTGCTTCCTTGCGGTACGGTAATACTTCCGCTGGTGGTACAGTTGGTAAGCTTAGCACCTTTACCGCTGGTAAAGCCGTAGAAGCCGCCGACAACGTTTCCTACGGAAGCCAAGGTAATATCAACGTTTACGTCACAGTTGTTGTAACTGGTTTTTGCCGTTGAGGATTCACCACCGTGGAAGCCTCCGATGGCGCGGTCATTGACCGTACTGATCGTGCCCGTAGAGTTCACTTTTACGTTGTCCACATCGCAGTTCGTAAAGGTACCTGTATAGACCTTTCCGATAAATCCGCCCAAGTTAATCAGTTTTTTCGTGTTTTGAGAACTCTCTACAACCGAATTCCGAATCGAGCAGTCTACAAAGCTGGCGTCAACATTATACGAATTACCCATAAAGCCTCCGACGTTAAAGGCGGTTGCGGAAATGGTTGCCTTGTTGATCGTGATATTCTTGTATACAGGAGCCGCCTCGCCAGTCGCCGCCTGTGCAATTCCCACCACAACACCTACGGCTCCCGCACCGGTAAAATATACCGTATCAAAATTGATGTTCTGAACACCGCCGCCGGCCTGTGTCGAAACAAAGCCCACGTAGTTGGTGTTCGAATATGTGCTTGCCATGTTGCGAATGGTGATACGCTCGGTAACACCCTCTACGTAAGGATTCGTTGCGCTGGCTCCCTTCGCGCCGATAATGGTACCGCAGAAGGGGGTTGCGGTATTGCCCGATCCACTGGTTCCCTTACCGAAGGTCCAATGGTGTCCGCTCAGATCGATGTCGGCGGTGATATAGAAGGTATAGCCACTCATATACGTTCCTGTTTTGGTTGCATTGGTGCTTACCAGCTTAGCAAGACCTGCCAGCTCCGCGGCATCAGAAAGGTAAAACACCTTATCGGTATCGTTATACCAAGAGGTATCCGCATTGTCGATCCACAAACCGTCCAGATCCGTGGGAGCAGTTGTGCCTGCCGTTGTCTCTTCCTCTGCTCCTTCTCCGTTCTCCGCGAAGACAAGTATGCCAAAGGAAGAGAGGCACAGCATCAACGCGAGAGCCAGAGAACAAAGCTTCAGCCAATTCTTTTGTTTCATTGTTTTTCTCCTTTAATCATACGATCACACAGTAAAAAACAGTTTCAACAATACAATGAATGATATTTTCAATCTATTTCAATAAAACTTGCTAACCTGTTTTTATAAAAAATGATCCCATCCGTTCAAAATCGCTTGGGCGTTCAATCTATCGAAAAAGCTATGTTTGTACCTATTGTGCAAACATAGCGCTTTTTCGACAAACTGCGATCCCATCGATTCAAAAACGATGGGATCGTTTTTGAGAATGTTTCACTTGTTGTATCTTTGTAAGAGCAGGCACGTAAATCGTACCTGTGGCTGTCCCCTTTTCGGAGTTACAGCCCGGGCACGGTTCACGCGACGTTAAATCGGTATCTTGGGCAGATCGACTGAGCTGTTGCCGTTTGAATTGCCGCCCTGTTCTCCGCCCGACGTACCGCTGTTACCGCTTGAATTGCCGCCTTGTTCTCCGCCCGACGTACCGTTGTTGCCGTTTGAATTACCGCCCTGTTCTCCGCCCGACGTACCGTTGTTGCTTGCGCCGTTTCCTTCGATATCATCGCTGCTTTCAACATGACTGCTTTCTTCGTTGGTTTCTACCGTTTCAAATCCGTTTGCGTCATCCGTATCGGTAATGACGGATTCGGTTTCACCATCGGGGGATGCCTGCCCACCGCAAGCGGTGAGCAGACTGATCATCAGGGCAACGGAAAGTACCGCGCCTAAATATTGAAAGTTTTTTTTCATCATACGTTCGTGCCGTCGTCGACAAGATCCATTTCGCCATCAATTGCTCCGTCGTCGTAAATGATGGGACCTGTCAGACTTGATACAAGGATATCTTCCTTTGTTCTCAAGGAGATAAACTCGATTTTTGCGGTTTCGTATTTTTTCATAGTAGTATCACCTCCTGAATCAATCAATGATCTGATACCAGATCGTCTGAGCACCGGCGGTAGCTTGAGCAAACTCACCCAAAATACCAAGTGTTGCGGTATTGCCTGTAGCAGTCAATACCGTGCCGTCCTCCAGCACGATGGGAGTGCTCTGGCATGCGGAAAGAGCCAGGGTGACCTTGCCCAAGTCCTGTACCTTTACAGCCCCATTATTATCCGCAAAAATGCGAACGGTATGCTCTTCATCGCCAATGGTTACCGTAGCAACGTCATAGTTATAAAGCTTAGAAGTTCCCGTTGTCACTGCCTCATTGATAAACAGGAATTTAGTAAAAGTACCCTCGATGCCATTTGCTATAAAGGTGTTCGAGTTCGTCCAAGTCTTTGAAGTGTTGGCGAACACATAATTCGGGCAAGAAGCGGTTATGCTCATGTCTTTACCAACAAGCAGATCTGATCTAGTATTTTCAGTAGCTTGAACACACATATACACGCCACCCTTCGATGTGTTCTGAAGATCAAGACTTCCTTTTGCGAAAGCGAACGCGGCATCACCGGGAGTTTTGTTATAATAGTATGGTAGAATGGCTGCGAGCTTATTCGTAATGGTAGTTACCGTAACGTTACCCGAATAACCGTATTTCTCGCTACCCACCTGAAGCGTTTGAGACTTTATGAAGGAACAATTCAGAGTTCCTTTACGAACGTAAACAGCTGGCTTCATTCCGTATTCGCCGTTAGCGTCCTCAACCAGGTAATTGTTGCATGCCACCGCATTGGCAGTTGTGACCGTTCCGTCAACGACTAAGGAGTTAAATACAGCCTCAGGATCCTCACTATCACCAAGATAAATAGCGTATGAGCCGTTACTCGTAAGGTTGAGAGTGCTTCCTTCGGAAACGGTCATGCTGGCATTGTTCCAGAGCTTGATGGTCGCGTCACTTGCGCTACCGGTTGCCGTTATGTTGGCGGTTGCGGTTGCGGTTCCTACGTTCACGTTGATTCCGTTGAAGACCCACATAGAGACCTTAACATTATTATCGGATGTTACCGTAATGGTACCCGTAATCGTCAGATCCGCGCCATATGCCATAAAGGGAGTGTCTAAGGTGACCGCTTCGGTTGCGGCGTAGGTATAGCCTGTCTCGGCGTCGTAGCTGATTTCCACTCCGTCAACCGTTGCGTTTGCAAGGTCGTACTGAGAATACAGCTTGCCGTCAACCTCGATACAGTTGTCGGATGTAACGTCGGTAGAATAAACAATCGCGCCGTTGTTCAGCGTAAAGGTAGTCGTTACCGTGGGGGTTGCATCGTCACCGCTTTTTGCGGTAACCGTTGTGTAATCATCGAGATTAAGTACAGGAAGGGTAACAGTTTCGCCGTAAGCGGTACCCGAGAAATCATAGCCCTTTCCGACGATGGTAAGGGAGCCTTCGGCATTCAACGTAGGAGCGGTGCCCTCATACTCGGCAGAGTAAGCAACTGCCGCAAAGCCGTAAACGTAGGTTGCGTTTACAAGAGCCGCAAGAGCATCGCTCTCTCCGCCCTTGGATGCAACGTAGGACTTAATGCTATAAGCAAAGGTCTGATCGTCCGCGCCGTCCTTCGTGAGCTTCGCCGTAACTACGTCATTCATATTGGTTGCGTTAAAGTCGTTGTAACGAACAACAAAACAATTTCCATCCACGCCGTTCACGGTATATGCCTCGGGAGTAACCGCCGCACCGTTAACGGTCACGGTATACTCTTCTGCGGTTTCCGCCTTGAAGACGAAATACAGACCGAGCTTCGAGTCAAAGCGAACGCCTGCTCCAACCCATGCAGAGCCAACTGCCGCTTTATCGGTATCGGTTACGGAAATGGAAGCAGTCGCAAGAGCTTGCTGCTCAGGGGTCAGGTCCTTGTTCGCAAGATTTTCCGTATCGTGGTTGACGTAGGTCTGTGCCGCCGCGCCGTAGTTGAGCAGGTTGACGGCAAGCTCCTTCATTGCCTGATACTGCAGCTGAGAAGCGCATCCGCTGTTTTCGTAGTCAAGAGAAAGCAGAGTCTCAAGATAAGTCTTCACACTGATCTCTTTTGTCTCTCCTACCACCTCATCATTTGCATCGTAAAGTGTCGCGGACATGGTGTCATTCAGATCTCTCGGCGTTACGCCAACAAACTGAAATACGCCGTCCTCGGACGTTTCAAGCACGGTTTCCTTGCCGTTTATTACAACAACAAGATATGCTCCGCCGTTGGTGTAGAATTTAACAACGATGTCCTCACTCAGTGAAATGCTTACGTCGGTAATTCCTTCGGTCGCTTGGGTCGCTGTGGTTGATGCAAAACACATCACAGACGCCGATGCAAGCATCGATACTACAAGCATCAATGCAAGGATACTGCGCCATAAGGTTTTGCGGGGGAATGCAGTGGTATTCATACAATAACCTCCTAAATAATTTTATAAATTTTAATTTTTTAACTTAGGTACAGCAAATTTAACGATATGCACTCACTATATGCGCACACGAATGATTACGCAAAAAAACGGTTGATGTAAACCTGAATCCGTATTCTTTTTTTGCTTTTCGGGGGCTTCTGAATGAGTCAGCCCCCTTTATTTGATTTTTTTGAAGATTGCGAGGAGCTCAGCCCAATTTTTTCTTTTTCAAAACAAACCACCACAGAGCGAAGCCGCCAATGCCGACCGCGACAACAGAGCCGCTCACAATTCCAATAACAGCGCCTGTGCCGAGTCCGTCTTTGGAATCGTCGGGTTCTTGGGGATCGTCGGTTGTGTTAGGATTGTCGGAAGTATTCGAACCGTCAGGTGTTACCGTTACCATTTGGTAATCGCAAACGTCACACTTGCCGTTGCCGTCACTGTCTGCGTGGGCAGCTTTATCCAGCTCATCCTCGCATCCTGTGCACTCGTGCCAGTGGTTGGTTTCATCGGTAGTCCAAGTAGCTTTTGCCTCATGTTCATGAGGCGGCTCAACAGCGCAAACCAAACAAGCTCCCTCCTTGTTATCCTCACAGGCATGAGTTACCGAGAGTCCGCAAGAACAAGTGCGTGTATGCGTTTCATTTCCGTTGTCCACCCATGCTCCAAAGCCGTCATGAAGCGTTGTGGTAGCGATCTCCTCTGTCTTCACTTCCCCGCAACCAACGCAGGTATAAGTCATCGTACCCTTTGCGGTATGAGTGGGCTGCAAGGTAACAACGCCTATGCCCCAGTTGTGCGCGGAATATTTGGTTTCACCGCAACCGCAGGAACAAGCGCGCTTGTGCTGTGCGGCATCATGCTTTTGAATATCACCCCAATTGTGGGAAAGAACCGTAAGGGGAGCAGTCACGCCGCTATTCACCACAGCAGAAACGTACTCGTTTGTGGGCGCGTATGCGGAGGTCAGATTCAGCGAGCTTGCCGAAAGGGTTGCGGAAGCGCAATCATCCAGCTTCAACGTGCTAACCGACGTAGCATCCGCGGCATGATAAGCATAACCAACAATGCCCGCTACGCTCACCACGGTGTCGGCTTGAGAATCAAGGGTTACCGTTTGATTGGAATTCGTACAACACTCAATGACATAGGAGCTATCCGCCTTCAAGTCAGTCGATACGCCCAAGATACCGCCGTAATACACGGGGCCCGTCGCCGTTCCGCTCAGCTCAAAGGAGCCAGAGTTGGTACAATCCGAAATCAGGATATTCATTCCCTCGACTGCCGCAAACGCGCCGTGAGACTTTCCGCTGATCGCGCCAACGATACCGCCGTTCGCGTGAGGAATCGTAGCGAACCGATTGCCCGAAGCAGTAAAATCTACGTGAATATCACCCGAGTTGCTGCAATTGGAAACCGTGACGTTCGGTCCCGCCAATCCAAGGATACCGCCCACAACAGAATGGTTTCCTGTGGCGAGAATATCGGCTTCGTTGACACAATTATTGATGGTTACGTTCGTTCCCAGTCCAACGATTGCGCCAACACGGCTCAAAAAGCCATGATTCCAATGCTCAGCGCTTGACAATCTTGTATGCGCAGCCTTTTCACTCTTGATCGTACAAGATGCTTTGACCGTACAGTTTTCAATCACGTTGAAGTCGGCAGTCGCGTCATCGGGAGAGAATGCCGCGCCAACGATCATACCGAAGGACGTATATTCGTTGATCGTGATATTGTCCATCACGATATTGCGAATATCCGCTCCATAGATCGCGCCGAACAGACCCGTTGCCCAATATCCGTTTTGTGAATGATTCGTTCCGGGATTATAAATCGTACCGTTCTTGATGGAATAACCGCCTCCATCATACGTTCCGCCGAACACGTGCATTTGGCTTGAAGATTTGAAATTATAGCCTATACAGGGCAAGTCGTGTCCGTTCAGGTCGATATCGCATACCTGCTTGAAATATTTTCCCGCAAAGGGGTTGTTGACAACTCCATCCTGCGCATATCCGATACCTACAGCCTTAGACATCCAAAGCAAATTAGAAGCGGAACGAACAATATAAGGATCCTCCTCCGTTCCAAATCCCTCGGGAGGTAAAAGCTCCTCTCCGTCCCAGCCCGCGTCTGCCTCCAGCTCTTGGTTCAGGCAGAGACTGAACTGGTCATTGCTTCTGAAGTATCTATCCATCACGGTAGAATAATACTCTACGTCAATATTTTCGCCAGACTCGTCAAAATACAGGATCGCTACCAGACCGGCACCGCCCGTTCCCTTGTCTATTTCCTGCCCGTTGATCATCATTTGCGTCACGGTATTACCGTTCAAGCCAATATCCTGTGTTACACGAATATGGTCCGAAAAAACGTGACCGCACAGTACCATTTGTACGTTTTCATAACGGGACGCCAGCTTGGTCCAAATATTGTCGCCTTCGTTAACCTGCGACCAATTGTGATCAAATTGAGATGCGTCGCCATCGGCGTAAACAAGATCCTTATAATCGTACCGCGTATCATCGTTATACACATATGCGTGGGTAGAAATAATGACCTTGTGCTGAGGGTACTTCTCAACAACGGAACAAGCCCAACTCAGTACGTCATCCGAGGGAATATAGTCCAAATTCAGGAACAGATAGTCGGTATTGCCTATGGTTTTTACACGATAGGTATTCGCAAGCGACCCTGCCTTATAATAACCGCCGTGATTATCAAATTGATCGGTGTAGGGACTGTGAGAACCAAAATAATATTCGAACATAGCCGCTTCGTTATTTCTCAAGTCATGATTACCGCGAACCAGTGAATATTCCACCACGCCGTCCATTTGCTTGATGGCGGGCGCAACCTTATCCCACTGTGCCTTCAGATTATCATTGGTGATATCTCCTACACCAATTACGTACTGCACGTTCTTGCTTTCGGTATTGTCTACGATCCAATCGTAGAGTTTTCCGATATCATTCGTTCCGTTAGTCACATCTAGGGTAACCAAATTCTGAGTATCGCCGACTACTACCATAGAATAGGCGCGGTCAGAGGTATCGCCGCGAAGGGCTTCCATTTCCGCTTCCGTCAGCCACATCTGACCTCTGTATTGATGGTAGCCGTTTCCGCTCTTATCATAGATGATCGGGCTGCTGCTGTCAGCAGAGCTGAGGTCATAGTGAAGAATCAAATTTTCGTCTGTAAGATCCGTGCCGTTCGCATAGTCCGCGGCAATTTCCGCAGCTGTACGAACGTCTGCGTAAAAGCTGACATCGCCGAGGGAGCCTCTGAAATACCTTGTGCTCAATCGACCCCAGTCTCCTCCAAGCGAAAACGGATGAGAATTGATCATGCTTTCCGTCAGCGGATGATACTTAGACGTATTGCTTTCCTTGAGCACTCCGTTCAGGTAATAATGAATCGCCTGATTGGCATCATCGAATACGATGGTTACGTGGGACCACTCACCGATGGGCATCTGCCCTTTGGTGAAATCCACAATGTATTCATTCCCTGCCGCGTCGTTCCAACAGACACGGGGATAACCGTTTTTATAAACGTATAAATTGATGCATCCCTGATACCCTGTGGCATACAGGTAATTTCCGATAACCACGCCATTGTTTTTTGCGTTAATCGGTTTTACCCACATCTCAAAGGTATGGGGAATCTCCTCTAACAATTTGTCAGACTCATAATAATAGTCTGCCCACTTGTCGCCGTTTCCTGTTATTTTAAAACCGGAATCGGTTGTGTCAAAGCTTTCCGTTGCCGCGGACACTGACAGTGGCGCGATTATAGAAAATATCGGCAAAATCATTGCCAAAGTTAAAAAAACAACCAAAAACTTCTTCATAAATCCTCCTTAGTTTTTTTGATTGATATTTTGATCTCCTCGATCCATAATAATGATATCACACAATCAAAATATTTTCAACAATACGATAAATTATTCTTGCAATACTTTTAAAAGTGTGGTAGAATATATATATATTATAAATGAAGGAGAAATCGCCATGGAATTATTGCAATTAAAATACTTTTTTGATAGCGCAAGAAGCGAAAGCTTTGCCAAGACCGCGGAAAAATATATGGTTCCGCCATCCTCGGTATCCGCATCGATCAAACGATTGGAGCAAGAATTAGGCTGTCAGCTGTTTGACCGTCAAAGTAACCGCATCGTTCTCAACACCAATGGAGAAAAATTCCAGCGCTCTGTGGGAATTATTTTTGACGAGCTGGATCAGGCAAAGGAAGATCTTTCTGACAACACAGATACATCTCAAGATGTGGAGATCAAATTACTGGTCAAATCTATTCGAAGCCGTGTGGTCAACACCATCATCGAATACAAGAAAAAACATCCCCATATTCGCTTTACCGCCGTCTTTGATTTTGCCGACACCAATTTTGACGAATACGATTTGATCATAGCACCGCAAAACGAAAGCTACGATGGGTGGGAAAAATTCGAGTTATATAACGTGCGTCTGCGGCTACAGGTTTCCTCGGATCATCCTCTTTACGGACGATCTCTGACCATGAGGCAACTGCGGAATTATCCTTTTGTTATCATGAGCCAACATGCGCCAACTCATAAGATCTTGCTAAAAGCTTGCAAAAACGCCGGTTTTACTCCCAAAATATCTATGGAGGTAAACGATGGTCATTGTATCGGTCTTTGTATTCGTAAGGGCATGGGTATCGGTGTGGTGAGAGAAAGGGACTTGAATGCTAACGAAGGACTCTCCTATCTTTCAGTCTCCGATTTTGAAGAAAGAGAGATCTATTACGGGTATTATAAAAGAAAACCGAAGAACGACTACGTGGAAAGCTTTATTCAATTTTTAAGATTCAAAATTTCATAACCTATTTTAGTCATGACCACCAACACTGTGTGCTGGTGGTTTCGGGGCACAAAAAAAGGCTCCCATCGATTTTGAACCGATGGGAGCCTTTTTATTTGAAGATAAACAAAAATCTTAAGAGAAAAGCAAAAAAGAACAGCTTTCACTGCTCTAATGTGGATATGTCCACAAAAAACCGAACAAAGTGATTGAGATGAGGAAGAAATCGAAACTCAAGAAATTTGTTTTAACGTAGTTGAACTAATGAAGTTCAAGCCCTCGGTCTATTAGTATCGGTCAGCTAAACACATTACTGTGCGTACACCTCCGACCTATCAAACTTGTAGTCTGCAAGTGACCTTACCTAGTCTAGCTAGGAGGGATATCTAATCTTGAGGTACGTTTCACGCTTAGATGCCTTCAGCGTTTATCGCATCCGCACGCGGCTACCCAGCTATGCCCTTGGCAGAACAACTGGTGCACCGGAGGTGCGTCCGACCCGGTCCTCTCGTACTAAGGTCAGCCCTTCTCAAATATCCTACGCCCACG
>JAFTPX010000051.1 GCA_017463065.1 Clostridia bacterium | reverse complement strand
TTCTTCGGCGCAACATAACATCCCTTTGCAGGCAAGGTATAAATGAAGCCTTCCTTTTCAAGTTCTTCATATGCGCGCTTGGTCGTAATAAAGCTGATGCGTAGGTCTTTTGCAAGTCCTCGTATAGACGGCAGCATCTCATCTTCTTTCAACTCACCGCTTATGATCTGACTTTTGATTTGAGAATATATTTGATTATAGATCGGCTCACCGCTTTTATTGTCGATTAAAATATTCACGTCATCACCTCTGTTAAAACTGTATATTCATATTATACACAGTTAGGGCGTTTTTGTCAATAGGTTTTGCAAAAAAGCGAAAAAATCCCTCGCTCCGTTGTGGAACGAGGGATTTTACTATTTTAGATAAGTTCTTAATTTCAAGCGCATTTAATCAAACACTCGCCTTCCAAAGTCCGTGAAGATTGCAGTAAGCATATACCGCTACAGGTTTTTCTTTGGAAAGTGCAAAGGTAACGATCGGCGCTTTTCCAATCTCAAGGCATTTCCGCTGAATTCCTTTGTCTGTCTGCAAGCAAACCCAAAGAATGCGGTGCTCCTCTGACATAGGATGCTCCACAGAGCCGACGTTTACCGTTACGTTGTTTCCGTCAACAGAAACAACGGGAAGGTGCTTTTCTTGGCTTGCTTCCACAACACCCGGCTCAATCCTCTTCATCTTCTGTCCGCAACACATGACAGACACCCCTGTGTCGTGAATCATCTCAATAAGATTTCCGCAATGCTCGCAGAAATAAAATTCATTGTTGTTACACATAAAAAATCTCCATTTTTGTTTTATCTTCTATTCAGCCTATCTTTAAGATCTCCGTAAACAGGGGTTGCAAGTCCGAAGCCACCGGAAACAGTTAGAATCTGTCCTGTTGTATATGCGGAATCGTCACTTGCAAAATACACTACAGCCGAAGCAATTTCCTCGGGAAGTCCCATTCGACCAAGAGGAATATGCTTTAAAAACAGTGTGCGGAAATCATCGGACAGATTTTCCTTAACCGCATCGGTCGCTGTCATTCCGGGGAGAACAGCGTTACATCTGATTTTGTGTTTTGCCTCATGCACGGCAATAAGCTTGGTCAAATAATTGATAGCCGCTTTGGATGTTCCGTAAGCGATCTGAGAAATGTCGGGAACACTACCGCCGACTGAGGAGATATTGATAATGCTACCACCGTTTTTCATATACCCGAGTACCGCTTTACTTGCCATAAACACACTTCGCAAATTGAGCGTGACCGTATCTATAAACACTTCGGCATCGGTATTCGCAAGATCAAGATCACGCTTTGGATCAGACGTGCCGAAGTTGTTAACGATCACGTCAATTCTTCCTTCATTTTTCGCGACCGTCTCTGCCATAGAGGCATAGGATTCGGGAACACCTGCATCGTTATATACGCATTTCACATTGAATCCCGCATTATTTAGGCGAGTGGCTTCCTTTTCCGCTCTTTCGAGATTTCTTGCCGCCATATAGACAACCGCGCCTTCCTTGGCGCAGGCTTCCGTCACGGCAAGACCTATACCTCTTGTGGAGGCTGTTACAATTACGACCTTATCCTTTAGCTTCATTTATATTTTCCTTTCTATTGTGAATTTTGGGCAATAAAATAACCGCTACGAGTCCGGCGGCAACACAGACAATTTCTGTGAGCGCCATCAATTTGATTGAACTTACCGCCGCAGAGATTTCATCAATTCCCATAGCAATGTTTGCCGTCACTCGATTTGTAAACAAGGGTACAAAAACCGCAACACCAAAGGGTGCGGCAAGATCGCGGAATAGTCCGTAGGTTCCCGTGGCGGCTCCCGCTTTTTTCGTGGGAATTTCCGAAAGCACAACTCTCATAAAAATCGTAGCGTTAGCACCGAGTCCGAATCCGAGAATTCCGAGAGAAGCTGCCAGCAGTAAAACCGAGGTAATAGGAGAAAAAAGAAGCATCAAAGCACATCCAATCCCCGTAACGACAAAGGAGATGCTCAAAATCCGCTTTGGTTCAAATTTATCCGCAAGCGGTCCGAGAAGAATTGAGCCGAGAGACATTCCGATATACATTATGGATATAGCATATCCTGATATAACAGTGTTTTCGGGCTGAGTGTAGTTTACAAACACAATGATGTTCGTCATATTCGCTTGCATCAATCCTTGTGTCAAAAAAAGTGCCGCAACCGACAGAACAAACGACCGCCGCTTCATAAAGCTACCCTGCAAGATCGGTGTCTTTGCTTTTCTTTCCACCAATATGAGTATGACAAGTGACAGCACGGCGGCAATTAAAACGAACATAAAGGCTGCCGAGCTCCATCCGAAATTCTGACCAAACGAAGGAACACAAAGCATAAGGCTAAAGAATATCAGCACGAACACACTGCCAAGTCCGTCAAAGTCTGAAAGCGATCTTTTTGGAGTTTTCTTTTCCTTATTTGTCAAAAGGCAAGCAAGAAAGACAGCGACAGAGATCGCAACGCATATCCACATCATAACGCGCCATCCCCATCTGTTTATAATGATTCCTCCGAGAGTGGGACCAAAGATAACGGCTGCGCTTGATATCAGCATATAAAGAGAAAAACCGCCCGAGGTCTTATTCGGTGGAAATTCACCGACGATATACGAAATTACTACGGGAGCAATCGCCGCACTTCCGATTCCTACAACAAAGCGCGCCGCAAGCATAAATATGAGTGACGACGCAACCGCTGTCATAATATTTCCGAAAATAAATATCAAAATTCCGAGGAGCAACGTGATTTTTCTACCGATCACGTCACCCAGTTTTCCAAGAATCGGGGCAAACGCGGCGGTGGAGATCGACATGGCAAGTGCCGTCCACGTTGTATTGTTATAATCAAGTCCAAGATCCCCAACGAATGCAGGTCCGAGGACTGTCGTAAATCCACCGATAATACCTATCAGAAAAGCTGCAAGCGCATAAGGAACGAACCCCAAGAGATAAGGTTTTGAATCCGTTCTTTCCATAATCTCTCCTTCATAATCATTGTCGTTTTGTAGTATGCCCATTTTTTGCTGAATTATTTACACACACATTGGGAATAATCTATTTTGAAAAGAGGACGACCTCTAAAAACAAAAAGGAGATGTATTTTATGTCAATGATAGGTAAGGAAATTGCAGATTTCAAGGCTCACGCGTTTCACGAGAACGATTTCAAGACGGTATCTAAGGAGGATATCCTCGGTAAATGGAGCGTATTTTTCTTCTATCCCGCGGATTTTACCTTTGTATGTCCCACAGAGCTTGAGGATCTTGCGGACAAGTATGAGGATTTCAAAAACGTAGGCTGTGAGATTTATTCCGTTTCCACAGACACACATTTCGTGCACAAGGCATGGCACGATGCCTCGGAGCGAATCAAAAAAATTAACTATCCTATGCTTGCCGATCCAACCCATCGCATTTCAAAGGATTTTGAAGTTTTAATTGAGTCCGACGGACTTGCGGAGCGCGGAACCTTTATTATCAATCCCGAAGGAAAGATCGTCGGATATGAGGTAACGGCAGGAAACGTAGGCAGAAATGCAGAGGAGCTTTTCCGACGTGTTCAGGCGTGTCAGTTCGTCCACGCTCACGGTGATCAGGTCTGCCCTGCGAATTGGAAGCCGGGAGCCGAAACACTCAAACCCAGCCTTGATCTTGTGGGTCAGCTTTGATGGATGCTACCCAAAACTATGATAAAGATAAGCTCTATGACGTAATCGTCATAGGAGGCGGTCCTGCGGGGCTTACTGCCGCGCTCTATCTTGCACGTGCGAAATACAGAGTGCTCGTGCTTGAAAAGGAGCAATTCGGAGGACAGATCACCATTACCCACGAGGTAGTAAATTATCCGGGAATCGGCAAAGCAAGCGGTAAAGAAATCACAGAAACGATGAGGAGTCAAGGCGAATTCTTCGGTGCGGAGTTCCTGCTTGCGGAAGCTACACGGCTTGAAGTTGAAGGAGACGTCAAAGCCGTCAAGACAGACAAGGGAGATTTTTATTGTCTTGGTATTCTGATTGCGACGGGAGCGCATCCAAGAGCTATTGGATTCAAAGGAGAGGCGGAACACAAAGGGCGCGGTGTTGCTTATTGTGCCACGTGCGACGGCGAATTCTTTACAGGAAAAGAGATTTTTGTTGTTGGCGGCGGATATGCTGCTGCGGAAGAAAGTGTTTTCTTGACTAAATTTGCGAGCCACGTTACCATTTTGATGCGAGGCGATGATTTCACCTGTGCGGCGGCGGTTGCAGAGCCTGCGAAGCAGCATAAAAGTATCACGATTCTTACAAACACCGTAGTGGAAGAAGTATCGGGAGAGGGCGGACTGAATTATATCCGCTACAAAAACACCAAAACCGAAAAGATTACGGAATACAGAGCAGACGGGGGAGATTTCTTCGGCGTGTTTGTTTTGGCAGGATATATACCCGATACCAAAATCGTAAAGGATCTTGTCGAGCTTAACGGCCACGGCTATATCGTTACCGATTCGGAACAGCGTACAAGCATAGACGGCGTATATGCGGCAGGTGACGTTTGTATCAAACCGCTTCGTCAGGTCGTTACCGCTACGGGAGACGGCGCTCTTGCGGCTACCGAGCTTGAAAAGTATGTTGCTTCCGTGCAGAGCAGGACGGGAATTTATACAAAGCCACCTGCTTCAAAGAACGATAACTCGGAAGAGAGTGTCAAAATCAGTGAGAACCAAGACTCACCTGACGGGTTGCTGTCAGAGGATATGAAGGCTCAACTGCGTACTCTGTTTGAAAAAATGCAAGGCAATGCCATACTCAAGCTCTATCTTGATAAGCGCGAGATATCAAGAGAGCTTGAGAGTTATATGCGCGAGCTTGCTTCGCTTTCGAATAAGCTGACGGTTGATGTAGAAGACGTCAATGCTTCCTCTGATTTTGCTCCATGCGTAAAGGTATGCCACGCCGACGGAACAGAAACCGGTCTTGCCTTTCACGGTGTTCCGGGCGGACATGAATTTTCGTCCTTCGTTTTAGGTATCTATAATGCGATGGGACCGGGACAGCCAATGGATGATAAAACAAGAGAACGAATTCAAGCGATAAGCAAGCCTACTGATATTAAGGTGCTCGTATCTTTGTCTTGCACAATGTGCCCCGATACCGTAGTATCCGCGCAGCATATTGCGGCAAAAAACAAGAACATCACGGCAGAGATATACGATATTCACCATTTCGAAGAAATAAGGAAGCAATATAACGTTATGAGCGTTCCGTGCATCTTGATCAACGATAGTAACGTTTCTTTTGGAAAAAAGAATATTGAACAGATACTCGAACTCATCGGGTAAACAGCAAAAGGCGATGATCTATGTGGTCACCGCCTTCTGTTTTTTAGTTTTTAAAATGCTTTCCGTGACTTCTTGTCCTTCTTCTTTGCTTTCCGCGGTGCAAATTTTGAGGGCTGACGGATTATATCATCTCTGCCAGCCCTCGCTCTGTATTATTCTTCTCGACAAATAGAATACAACATCACAAGTCCTGCACCAAGCAACGCGCCGCCTATAATATCGGAGATCCAATGCACACCCGAGAGGAGTCTGCCTATCACCATAAATGCGGTGAAGGCTACGATTGCGATAATCGCACACCGTCTGAAAACTATATTTTTGATGCGCGCGTTCAGCTGCATTGCCGCCGTCGGCATAACGCACATAACGAGCATCGTTGTTGATGACGGATACGAGGCTTCGAGGTATCCGTCAATGAGTGTAGGTCTGTAATTGATGACCACCATTTCAAAGACTATGTACGCCGCCATTACAACGATATAAAACACACCGAGCACGAGAATACTGTAATCTACCTTCCATAGACTTTTGCGTTTAATTAACTGTACAAGTCCGAGAATGGCAAATCCAAGTACCACGGCTATTGGAACAAGCCCCAACCAATCGGTCACAGTGTAAAGAAGCCAATTCACACCCGTAAGCTCGTGTACGAATCCGTTTAGTGTCGCAAAGCCAACCGACGAACCTTCGGGGCCGATTGCTCGCACGTCAACGAAGCGAACTAATACCGTCCACAGCATAAACGCCACAACCAAGCTTGCTCCCAAAACTAACCTTTTCTTGTTTTTCTTTTCCATTATCCGATACCTTCCTTTTTGTTTTGGCTTTCGCCTGAATACATTTTAGCGGAAGGCACGGGGATATACAAGAAACGAGCCGTCACATGCGTGATACGTTTCGTGTCACCCGCGTTTTATAAGCATGAAAGCCTTAATTACCAAGAGAGCAAACGCAAATACGGCGGCATACGGCTGTGAGCTTATCATAAAGACCAAGACAGCGATCGCGCCGAGCATCAGCGAAATCATTGTTTTGCTTTTTACCCAAGCTACCCATTGACTGTTTTGTAATGCGAGTGTTAGAATGCCCATTACGATCATCGAAATGACAACGGCAAAGTACGCTATTTTTAAGTACGGCTGAACGCCGTCAAGCGCGATAAGCGATACGCTTTGAATAATTCCGTCTGCTTTTTCGGCGAAGAACGGCAGAAAAAGGAGCATTGCAATACAAAGATCGAGTAGACCGTATATCAAATCATAAAAATGCTTTTCTTTTCGTTTGTTATCTTCTTCAGCTATCGTCAGCACCTCGCCCGAGGAGAGCAGCTCGTCAACCGTCACCGAAAAGAATTTCGCAATCGCTTTTAATGACTCTATATTCGGGTAACCTCTACCTGACTCCCATTTTGAGATAGCGGTTCGGGACACGTAAAGCTTTTCGGCAAGTTCCTCTTGCGTAAGCCCTTTCTGTTTTCTTAATTCTTGAAGTTTTTCGTTAAATTCCATATCAAATCCTATGTAAATTATATTATATTCTCACCGACAAATTGGAATTTGTTTTTCCAGAACTAAATAAAAGCTATAACAATTAAGGCAATTACTGCAACCCAGATCAACACGAATGGTATCGCATAATACCATTTCTTAGGTTTACCGTTTTGCCACATTCCTTCCGATTGCGCTCGGCAATCCGCAAACACCGATTTCGGTATCAATTTTGCCGTCAAAGCAATCAAGGCGGGAAGTATAATCACATCGTCTAAGTAGCCGAAAATAGGTATAAAATCGGGGATTAAATCAACGGGTGACAATGCATAGACGACAACGATTGCCGCCAATATTTTAGCGAACCACGGAGTTTCTTTTCTCTTTAATGCGAGAAAAACGGCAGGAACGTCCGTTTTTAATTTTTTCGCCCTTTCTTTTAACTTCATATATCTACCTTCAAATTCTTATTTATCGATGAGATTATTATATCATATTTTTTGAATTTTTCAATTGCTTTAACGTAAAAGGGCTGACGGACATTATAATTTTTGCTTTTTAGAAAGGAAGTGATCCAATGGACACCAGTTGAGAGAAGTGGCGGACTATGTCCGATACTTTAACGAGCATAGCATTCGTGCTAACGCCCGAATGCGTCGAGTTTGCTTCGACGGCTAAACACCGTCGTTTTGCCAAGGCAAAAACAGCAAACGTCGCAGCCAAGCAACCTTGATGGGTTGCTTTTTCTTTAGGGACGTATCCCTAATACCCACTACAAAAGAAAGGACAAACCAAATGAGCAAAACAGAAAAAATGACCGAGCGCGTCACGGCCAAAATGGACGCGAATTTGAAAGCCGAGCGGTGCGGCGGAGATATGTCGGCATATATCCGATGGATCGCTGTGCTTGGCATCATCAATATGACGGGCAACATATCCTCGCTTCATTGGTATCACCGCCAGAGAGTGACCAAGGAGGATAGAAAGCCTTTCGGCAAGCTCGTGGGTAATTGCGGCAATGTTCGTGGTAATGCTGTTGTTGACCCATTAACACTTTGATTGTGTACGTATTCGGGACACCGTAAATGCTTTGGTATTTGCGGTGTTCTTTTCCCTGAAAATACTTGCAACGGACGTTTTTTTATGGTATACTTGTTAAAACGGAGAGGAAGGAGGCGAGATTGTATGTACGCGAAGGCTTACGTGGAAATTACGAATCGTTGTAATATGCGCTGTTCCTTTTGTCACGGACACAGCCGCGCACCGCGGAGGATGACCGAGGGAGAGTTTTCCCACGTGTTGGATCAGCTTTCGGGACAAACGCAGTACGTTTATTACCATCTGATGGGCGAGCCCCTGACCCACCCCGATCTGCCTCGCTTTCTGCGGATGGCGGCAGACAAGGGCTTTCGCTCGGTGATTACTACCAACGGAACGCTGCTTGATAAGCGGGGGGAGGAGCTTCTCGCTTCACCGATCCACAAGGTCAGTGTTTCTCTCCACAGCTTTGAGGAGGGAAGCGAGGCGGACTTTGATCGCTATCTGAACGGCGTGATGGCATTTGCTGAGCGTGCCTCGGCACAGGGAGTGATCGTGGTGCTTCGCTTATGGAACCGCGGCTATGACGGCGGCAGAAACGAGGCGATTTTTGACCGTCTGCGTGCCGACCTTTCGGGGGAATGGGTAGAAAATACCAGAGGAATTCGGATTCATGACAAGCTTCATTTGGAATGGGGAGAGCGCTTCGATTGGCCCGATGGGGAATTGCCTTTCCAAGGGGACGAGGTAACCTGCTACGGGTTGCTGGATCAGTTCGGGATTCTCGTGGACGGAGCGGTGGTTCCTTGCTGTCTGGATAGCGAGGGAGCGCTGACCTTGGGAAACATCTTTCGGGAGTCGCTGTCGGATATCCTTGCGTCCCCTCGGGCGCGGCGTATGGCGGAGGGCTTCCGTCAGCATCGCGCCACGGAGGAGCTTTGTCGCCGTTGTCCTTACGTGCGGAGATTTTCTTGAACGGGAGATTATTTGCGTCTTTTTTCAAAGCCTTATTGATAAACGCTTAGAGAGCGGCTATGATTGACGGCACAGAATTACGGAGCAAGGCAATATGCTCGTTTGGAGGGCACAAAAAAGACCGTCGGGAAGCAAAGATTTTGCAAGAAAGATCTTGCCAATCGAAAGAAAATGTGATATAATACGGTTGTAATAACACCTGCCACCGGGTAGGGAATGAATTCTGAAAAAGAAAGCATTCGTCGGCGCATCGTTAGGTCTTGGAAGATGTGTCTGCGCGAATGCTTTTTTGATGGAGGCTCGAAATGAAATTGAAATGGAAGAATCCTTTTCGGGATCTGAGCAAATTTGAGATGGGGCTCTGGCTGACCTCTTTTGGGGTGGTTGCGCTCTCCTTTTTCCTGTCTCCCGATCAAAGCGTGATGAGCTTGCTTGCCTCCCTTGTGGGAGTTACGGCATTGATCTTCGTGGCGAAGGGCTACGTGTTCGGGCAGGTGCTCTGCGTCTTTTTTTCCGTGCTGTACGGAATCGTTTCTTTCCGTTTTCAATATTATGGGGAAATGATCACTTATCTTGGTATGTCCGCTCCCGCGGCACTGGCGTCGGTGATTGCGTGGATCCGAAATCCCTCGGGGAACGGGGTAGAGGTAAAGGTGCGCAAGAAAATGGGGTTGGTCGTGTGGATTCTGGTGTCTGCGTTGACGGGGGCTGTGACCTTGGCATTTTATTTTATTCTCGGCGCGTTGCATACGGCGAATCTTGGTTTCAGTACCTTGTCCGTGGCGACCAGCTTTCTCGCTTCCGCGCTCACGTTTCTGCGCAGTCCCTATTATGCCCTTGCCTACGCCGCGAATGACTTGGTGTTGATCGTGCTATGGGTTTTGGCGGCGGCGCAGGACATTGCATACCTTCCCATGATCTTTTGCTTCATAATGTTTTTGCTGAACGATCTGTACGGCTTTTTCAACTGGCAGAGAATGAAGCGAATGCAACAGATGATCCGACGGGACGTGGTATAAATAACTGAAACAAAAGGAGAAACCTTCCCGAAAAGGCTTCTCCTTTTTTCGATTTTTCTAAATATGCCACACGCGGTCGGGGGTGGCTTCGGGCATATGGGCAAAGCCGAATTGTGCGCCGCTGTTCAGGGCGGATTCGATCCTCAACAGACGGTTGTACTTGGAGACCCGCTCGCTGCGGCAGGGCGCACCCGTTTTAATGAACGGAGCGTTCAGCGCCACGGCGATATCGGCGATGGTGGTGTCCTCGGTTTCTCCCGAACGGTGGGAGAGAATAAAGCGGTATCCCGCGTCCTTGGCAAGGTGGATTACCTCCATGGTTTCTGTCAGCGTGCCGATCTGGTTGGGCTTGATGAGAATGGCGTTGGCGGCGCCTTTTTCGATCCCTTGGTGAAGCCGCTGGGTATTGGTGACGAAGAAATCGTCGCCCACCAGCATGATCCGCTTGCCAAGCCGCCGTGTCAGCTCTTGCCATCCCTCCATGTCCCGCTGATCCAGGGCGTCCTCCACAGAAAGGATCATGGGGTATTTGTTACAGAGGGATTCCCAGTAATCGATCAGCTCCTGACGGCTGTAGGTTACCTGACGCTTGGGCAGACGGTAGTTGCCTTCGTCGTACCACTCGGAAGCGGCGGCATCCAGCGCAATCTTGACCTCGTCGGTAGAGTAACCCGCGGCGGTAATGGCTTCGCGGATTAGATCGATTGCTTGCTCATCGGTTTGCAGATCGGGCGCAAAGCCTCCCTCATCACCCACCGCCGCAGAAAACCCTCTCTCCTTTAACAACCGTCCCAGCGCATGATAAATTTCGCTTCCCGCGCGGAGAGCGTCGGAGAAGCGGGGAAGACCCGTGGGAACGATCATGAACTCCTGAATCTCCACGTTGTTGGAGGCGTGCGCCCCACCGTTGAGAATGTTCATCATGGGGACGGGCAGTCGATATGCATCCACGCCGCCGAGATAGCGAAACAGCGGGACGTGATACCAGTTCGCCGCCGCTCTCGCTGATGCAAGAGACACCGCTAACAGGGCGTTGGCTCCCAGCTTCGATTTGTTTTCGCTTCCGTCCAGCCGCAACAAGACCTTATCCAGCTCTGTCTGCTCGGTGGCACTGATTCCCGTAATGGCGGGAGAGATGATACGGCAGATTGAGCGAACCGCCTCGGTGACCCCCTTTCCCCCATACCTTTTTTCATCTCCGTCTCTTTTTTCATGAGCTTCGTAAATACCCGTGGAAGCGCCAGACGGTACGCTAGCCATGCCTACCGTGCCGTCGGTAAGAAAGACCGATGCCTCCACGGTGGGGTTGCCTCTGGAATCCAGAATTTCACGGGCGCAGCATTTGAGGATCTGTGGTTTATTCATTGCTTTTTTCCTTTCTCTGAATGATTTTACAGGAAATAGTGTTCTCAAAACCCGCAAGGAATATGCTTCCGTGAAAAAAGAAGGGGCAAAAAAGAGAAACCCTCATATACTGTCATTGATTCGCCTTGCTTGGGCGGTTACAATGAAAAAAGGGAGCAGGATATGGTTATTTACACAGTACGGAATGGAGATACCTTATACGGAATCGCAAGGCGATACGGCACTACCGCCGCGATTCTGGCAAGAGACAATGAGCTGCCGAATCCCGCAAGGCTGACGGTGGGGCAGACGTTGGTGATTCTTCAACCGAAAACCGTCTATACGGTACAGGAAGGAGAGAATTTGTACAGCGTGGCGGAGCGGTTCAGCGTTCCGATCGGTACGCTTTGGCGGAACAATCCCTTTCTCGGCGGGAGAATAGAGCTGCAAGCGGGGCAGATTCTGACCATCGTCCCCGAGGCTCCTATATCGAACCGAGAGATTTCGGTCAATACTTACGTGTATCCCTCCATGGATCGGGATCTTTTGCGGAAAACCTTGCCTTATCTGACCTATTTGACTCTGTTTTCCTACGGCTTGGAGGAAGAAGGTGGGCTTTCCGAGCTTGGAGACGACGAAGAGCTGATCGAGCTGGCAAGGCAGTATGGGGTAGCACCGATCATGCTTCTCGCGTCGGTGGGAGAGGACGGACGGTTCTCCAATGAGCTTTCTACCAGAGTACTGACCGACGAGGCGGCACGGAATCTGCTGATCGAGGAGATCGCCGATGAGCTTTCCGAAAAGCGGTATGCGGGGGTGGAGGTAGATTTTGAATACGTGTCGGGGGAGAACGCGGGGGCGTACGTGTCGTTTATCCATGATCTCCGTGAGCGTCTTGCCCCCGATGGCTTCACAGTGTTTGTCTCCTTGGCTCCCAAGACTTCGGCAGATCAGGAGGGACTGCTTTACGAGGGGCATGATTACCGCGCGTTGGGTGCGGCGGCAGACAAGGCGTTCCTGATGACCTACGAGTGGGGTTATACCTACGGTCCGCCGATGGCGGTCTCTCCTGTGGATAAGGTGACAGAGGTGTTGGATTTTGCAGTGGGTGAGATCCCGCCCGAGAAGCTGATGATGGGGATGCCGAATTACGGTTATGATTGGCGGTTGCCCTTTGTGCAGGGCGAGAGTCGGGCGCGCTCTCTCGGTAACGCGGAGGCGGTGGAGCTGGCGCTTGCCAAGCGTGCCGCTATTGAGTACGACGAAATTGCGGAAGCTCCGTTTTTCCGATACTTTGACCGAGAAAACGGGACTCCCGTGGAGCATATCGTTTGGTTTGAGGATGCCAAAAGCGTCCGCGCACTATTACAGCTGGCGGATACCTACGGACTTATCGGCGTGGGAATCTGGAACGGGATGCGGTATTTCCCTCAGCTTTGGCAGGTTCTGAATCATACCCATCCCATTCGTAAGATCATGGGATAGGGCTTTGTGAGCAGTCTGGAGGAAAACACCGACGGTGTTTTCCTCTTTTGCTTGCGGAAGATTGTTTAAATGTTAACAAAGTGTAACTTTACGGAATTTCTATTGAAATTTTGACAAAAATCCGTTACAATATAACCTGGGCAACGATGGGAGCGGATTTGCGTGAGTGAATTCCCACGGAGCTCTGTTGAATTATGTAAAAAATTATTTTTTAAAAGGAGAAAATCATGACCAACAACAAGTATGTTCTCGGCTGGATTGAAGAGATGGCAGCCATGACACAGCCTGACAAGATCGTTTGGATCGACGGCTCCGAGGAGCAGGCAGAGGCTCTGCGCGCGGAGGCTTGCTCGACCGGTGAGATGATCAAGCTGAATCAGGATCTGCTTCCCAATTGCTATCTGCACAGAACCGCAGTTAACGACGTGGCGCGTGTAGAGGGAAGAACCTTTATCTGTACGTCCAAGAAGGAGGATGCGGGTAATATCAACAACTGGATGGATCCCAAGGAGTGCTACGCAGAGCTGTCCAAGCTTTACGCCGGCTCCATGAAGGGCAGAACCATGTATGTTATTCCTTATTCCATGAGTATCGTAGGTTCTCCTTTTGCAAAATACGGCATTGAGCTGACCGACTCCATCTACGTCGTTCTGAACATGCTGATCATGACTCGCGTAGGAACCGACGTTCTGGAAGCGTTGGGCGAGAGCGGCGACTTCATCAAGGGTCTCCACGCAAGAGCGGATATCGATGAAGAGAACCGTTACATCTGCCATTTTCCTGAGGACAATACCATTTGGTCTGTAAACTCTGGTTACGGCGGAAACGTTCTGTTGGGTAAGAAGTGCTTCGCTCTCCGTATTGCGTCCTATCTCGGACGGAAAGAGGGCTGGATGGCAGAGCATATGCTTATTCTCGGCGTAGAGTATCCCGATGGTGAAACCAAGTATATTTGTGCCGCATTCCCCTCCGCTTGCGGTAAGACCAACCTGGCAATGCTCATTCCTCCGGAATTCTATCGGAAGCAAGGTTACAAGGTTTGGTGTGTCGGTGACGATATCGCTTGGCTCCGTGTGGGTCAGGACGGCAGACTGTGGGCAGTAAACCCCGAGAACGGTTTCTTCGGCGTTGCTCCCGGAACCAACCTGAATTCCAACCCCAACGCGCTCTACACCACTATGAAGGATACCATCTTCACCAACGTTGTTCACAACAAGGCGAACAACACCGTTTGGTGGGAAGGTCTCGATAAGAATCCTCCTACGGATGCTATCGACTGGAAGGGTAACGTCTGGGATTGCGCCAAGTACAACAAGGCAGACAAGTCCACCTGCGGCGCGCATCCTAACAGCCGCTTTACCGCAAAGGCTACCAACTGTCCTTGCCTGTCCTCTGAGTTCAACAATCCTCAGGGTGTACCCGTATCCGCTATCGTATTCGGCGGACGTCGCGCAAAGACCGCTCCCCTGGTATATCAGTCCACCAGCTGGCAGAACGGTGCTTTCGTTGGATCGATCATGGCTTCCGAGACCACTGCCGCGGCTGCGGGAGCAGTCGGTGTCGTTCGTCGTGACCCAATGGCAATGAGACCCTTCGTTGGTTACGATATGGGCGACTACTGGGCACACTGGATCAAGATGGGCACTTTGATTCCTAATCCTCCCAAGATCTTCCACGTGAACTGGTTCCGCACTGATGATGAGGGCAACTTCATTTGGCCCGGCTTCGGCGACAACATGAGAGTTCTGATGTGGATTCTGGCTCGTTGCGAGGGCAAGGTTTCCGCAAACATCACTCCTATCGGATACGTTCCCAATGCGGAGGATATCAACGTTGAGGGTCTGAAGGACGTAACCCTTGACACCATCAAGGAGCTGCTGACGGTTGACGTAGAGTCTTGGTTGGCTGACATCGATAACATTAAGGAATTCTACGCACAGGTTGGCGACAGAGTTCCTCAGGCAATGTACGATGAGCTGGCTGCTCTCGAGGCAAGACTGAACGCCGCAAAATAAGGATACACCCCAAAGGCTGTCACATTTGTGACAGCCTTTTTGCATGGTTGTCTCAGAGGGGATAAACGAATTGATTTACCCTGCTAAAGTAATAAAATAAAATTCTGAAAAAACATGAAATTTGTGGTATTTTCTATAAAATAATTGCAAATAATAAAGTGGTGATGGATTGATTGTTGTGCAAAAGGGAGAAAATCTTGATCGGGCAATCTCTCCCTTGACAAATGAGCAAGAAAATGTTAAAATATACTGTAACCGTTTGCGAAAAAGGCAAAAAACGGCGCAAAATCCGACAGAATCGCACGCTTGCGTGCGTCTGTAAATAAACATTAAATTTACAAGAAGGAGGAAATGGAGAATGCCAACTTTTAACCAGCTTGTCAAGCAGGGTCGTCAGGACAAGGTTTACAAGTCCAAAGCCCCCGTTCTTCAGAAGGGCTTTAACTCGCTGAACAACGTTCCTACCGATCAGGCGTCCCCCCAGAAGAGAGGCGTTTGCACCAAGGTTTCGACCACCAGCCCCAAGAAGCCGAACTCCGCGCTTCGTAAGATCGCGAGAGTCCGTCTGACCAACGGTCTGGATGCAACCACCTATATCCCCGGTATCGGACATAACCTGCAGGAGCACTCTGTCGTTCTGATCAGAGGCGGAAGAGTACGTGACCTGCCCGGTGTGCGTTATCACATCATTCGCGGTACGCTTGACGCACAAGGCGTAGCAAACCGTAACCAGAGCCGTTCCAAGTACGGCGCAAAGAGACCCAAGAAGAAGTAATTCGGGTCAAACGGGTATAAAGCAAATCAAGTCGCATGCAACGCTCCGAGTAAATTTAATGTTTATTTACCTCGACCGCTTCGTGCGCTTACAGAAGAATGCTTTTGAGTACCTATGATTTCATAATATTAATGAAGGAGGGAAGTACAGTGCCGAGAAGAGGTCGTATATCCAAAAGAGACGTATTGCCGGATCCTATGTACAATTCGAAGCTTGTAACCAAGCTGATCAACAACATTATGTACGACGGCAAAAAGGGCGTAGCCCAGAAGATCGTTTATGATGCGTTTTCCGCGATTGAAGCCAAGACCGGAGAAAACGCGTTGGACGCGTTCAACGCAGCGCTTGAGAATGTCATGCCTGTCCTTGAGGTCAAGGCTCGCCGTGTAGGCGGTTCGACATATCAGGTGCCGATGGAGGTAAGAGCAGAGCGCCGTCAGACCCTTGGTCTGCGTTGGCTGGTTGCTTATTCCAGAAACCGCGGAGAGCGTACCATGGCTGAGCGTCTTGCAGCCGAGATTATCGATGCAAAGAACAGCATGGGCGGAGCTTTCAAGAAGAAAGAAGAAACCCACCGTATGGCAGAAGCAAACAAGGCGTTTGCGCACTACAGATATTAATCTGTGTCATGAATTGTACAAAAATAAGGAGAACAATGAATGGCAAGAGAATATTCACTTGAAAAAACAAGAAATATCGGTATCATGGCACACATCGATGCCGGTAAAACCACCACCACCGAGAGAATCCTGTTCTACACGGGTAAAACGCATAAGATCGGTGAGACCCATGAGGGTGCCGCTACCATGGACTGGATGGCGCAGGAGCAGGAGAGAGGTATTACCATCACTTCCGCTGCTACCACTTGTTTCTGGGCGCACTCCAAGTATCATAACGATCCCGCCGCTACGAAGGAAAACACCCACCGTATCAACATCATTGATACTCCCGGTCACGTTGACTTTACCGTAGAGGTTGAGCGTTCTCTCCGCGTACTGGACGGATCTGTTACCGTTCTTTGCGCAAAGGGCGGCGTAGAGCCTCAGTCTGAGACCGTATGGCGTCAAGCCGATAAGTACGGCGTACCGCGTATGGCGTACATCAACAAGATGGACATTACGGGTGCGGACTTCTTCCGCGTGGTTGGCATGATGAGAGAGAGATTGCGCGCAAACGCGGTTCCGATTCAGCTGCCTATTGGTAAGGAGTCCCAGTTCAGAGGTATTATCGACCTGATGAACATGGAGGCTGACGTTTACTACGATGACCTCGGTAAGGACATGAGAGTCGAGGAGATCCCTGCGGATATGAAGGATCTGGCGGAGGAATACCGCGCGTCCATGATCGAGTCTATCTGCGAGACCGACGAAGATCTCTTTGAAAAGTATTGCGAGGGAGAGGATATCTCCATCGACGAGCTGAAGGGTGCTTTGAGAAAGGCGACCATCGCAAACAAGATCGTTCCCGTCGTTTGCGGAACCTCTTACAGAAATAAGGGTGTTCAGAAGCTGCTTGACGCAGTGATCGATTATATGCCCGCTCCTACCGACATTCCCGCGATCAAGGGTGTAAACCCCGACACCGAGGAAGAGGATGAGAGACACGCATCCGATGAGGAGCCCTTCTCCGCATTGGCGTTCAAGATTATGACCGACCCCTTCGTCGGAAAGCTTTGCTTCTTCCGTGTATATTCGGGTAAGATTGAGGCGGGCTCTACCGTGTATAACCCCACGAAGAGACAGAGAGAGCGTATGGGTCGTATTCTGCAGATGCACGCAAATGACCGTAAGGATATCGACGTTTGTTACAGCGGTGATATCGCGGCGGTTGTCGGCGTAAAGAACACCACTACGGGTGATACCTTCTGTGATGAGAAGAACCCCATTATCCTTGAAAACATGGAATTCCCCGAGCCCGTTATCCGCGTTGCCATCGAGCCCAAGACTCGCGCGGGTCAGGAGAAGATGGGTATTGCTTTGGCGAAGCTTGCTGAAGAGGATCCCACCTTCCGTACCTACACCGACGACGAGACCGGACAGACCATCATCGCGGGAATGGGAGAGCTTCATCTGGAGATCATCGTAGACAGATTGCTGCGTGAGTTTAAGGTTGAGGCAAACATTGGCGCTCCTCAGGTTGCATACAAGGAAACCATTCGCAAGAAGGTGGATCACGAGTGCAAGTACAAGCGTCAGTCCGGTGGTTCGGGTCAGTACGGTCACGTCAAGATGATCGTCGAACCCAACGAGCCCGGCGCAGGATACGAGTTCGTCAACGCCGTTACCGGCGGTGCGATCCCGAAGGAATTCATCGAGCCTGTTAACCAGGGTATTCAGGGAGCTATGCAGAGCGGTGTTCTGGCTGGCTACAACGTCGTTGACGTTAAGGTTACTCTGTACGACGGTTCTTACCACGAGGTAGACTCTTCCGAAATGGCGTTCAAGATTGCCGGATCTATGGCATTCAAGGAAGCAATGAGAAAGGCAGACCCCGTGCTCACCGAGCCGATCATGAAGGTCGTTACCGTTGCTCCTGATGATTATCTGGGCGACGTAATCGGTGGATTCAACTCCCGTCGTGGACAGATCCAGTCCATGGATCCCGTCAGCGGCGCACAGCAGGTTACCGCTATGGTACCTCTGTCCGAGATGTTCGGTTATGCAACCGACCTGCGTTCTATGACTCAGGGTCGCGGACAGTATTCGATGGAACCCAGCCACTTCGCTGAAGTTCCCAAGTCCATTCAGGAAAAGATCATCTCCGCTCGCGCAAAGAACTGAGCTGAGAGATCCAACAAATAACAAATTACAATTATTAAATTTTTATAATGGAGGACATTCAAAATGGCAAAGGCTACATTTGAAAGAACAAAGCCCCACGTAAACATTGGTACCATCGGTCACGTTGACCATGGTAAGACCACCCTGACCGCTGCTATCACCAAGACCCTTGGTCTCGTAAACGGTAACGTTGAGTTCATGGCATACGATCAGATCGACAACGCTCCCGAGGAGAGAGCAAGAGGTATCACAATCAACACCAGACCCGTTGAGTACGAGACTGAGACTCGTCACTACGCTCACGTTGACTGCCCCGGCCACGCTG
>JAFTPX010000050.1 GCA_017463065.1 Clostridia bacterium | reverse complement strand
TTTTTTCGCAAAACCTTTCAAACGTCGTCTCCCCTTTCGGACAGCTTGCATATTTTACCACATCTATAAACCTTTGTCAAGAGGTTTTGACAAGTTTTTTTAATTTTTTTCGACAATTTCCGCTGTTGAAAAGAGATTGAAAAAATGTTTATTATATCCAAGGTCTCCCTCGGTTACAATCTTTCGAGCTATTTTAATTCTTAGCTTCTTTTACTTTGTTGAGTATATATAACTCTTTCGACGAGATTTGCACTTGCTTTTTCGCTTTGTACTTCTCTCTTGTTGTTCAATTTTCAATGACCGTTCTCGCTCTTCCCACAGCTTTCCGCGGGACAGCTTGACTATTATACCACATCCAAAAAGCTTTGTCAAGCACTTTTTCAAAGTTTTTTTAACTTTTTTTGAGTTTTTTTCGCAAAACCTTTCAAACGTCGTCTCCCCTTTCGGACAGCTTGCATATTTTACCACATCTATAAACCTTTGTCAAGAGGTTTTTGAAAAAAATTCTTATTTTTGCATGACTTTGTCCCTTTTTACAAATAATAAGGATATCTTTTCCAAAACGAGGTAAAAAAGTGACAATACTGCTTATTCGAACCATGCTGATCTACGTGATTCTGGTTTTTGCCATGCGCATGATGGGCAAAAGACAGATCGGCGAGTTGGAAATTTCGGATCTGGTCACCACTCTGCTGATTTCCGAAATCGCTTCCCTGCCCATCACCGACAATAACATTCCTATTTCCCACGCAATCGTCCCCATCGTCACCCTGATCGTTTTTGAGGTGGTATCCTCCGCGCTCCTCGCCGCCCATCCCCGTTTAAAAAATTTTCTGACAACACGCCCCGCCACACTGATTCGAAACGGAAAGCTCTGCGGGAAAGAAATGCGCAACGCCCGTATTTCCGCAGACGAGCTGATCAGCGAGCTTCGGCAAAAGGACATTGCCGATCCCTCCGAGGTAGCATACGCGATTCTGGAGCAGAACGGAAAGATCACCGTTCTTCCCAAGGCAAAATTCCGTCCGCCTAACGCCGAGCAGCTGAACATCAAGGTTAAGGATGCGGGTCTCTACCATATTATAATAGATAAGGGTGCGATCAACGCCCATAACCTGAACGAATTGAAGATCACCCGAGAAGCTCTTTTGACACGGCTCTCCGCAAGAGGGCTTCAACCCAAGGATATTTATTTAATGATGATGAGCGACACGGGAGAGATCGAGATCATCAAAAAAAGTGAGGTATAAACATGAAAGCATTTTGGGCATCCATCGTGCTGTTCACCCTGCTAATCACTGCTGTTGCCGTCAACGCCGACTACATCCACCGCATCACCAACAACCTCGTCGTTTTCGCCGAGGAGCTGGAAGCTGCTGATGGGCGGTCGGAACAGCTCGACCAGCTGGAGAACAGATGGAATCGAAGCAGAACGTGGATTGCGTTAAGCGTCAAGCAAAGCGACCTGAACAAAATAGATGAGTTGATCGTCACGCTTCGTTGGGCGCACGATACCCAAAACGAGGAAGCCTTCTTAAAATATCGCGCCCTCCTGATGCAAACCGCCAAGGAATTTAATCGAACCGAACGGCTCTCCCTTCAAAATATATTCTGATCAAAGCAAAAAATTTTTGAATAGTTCTTGCATTTTCCAATATTTTATTGTATAATTAATTGGTAAACATTACGCAAGAAAGGAATGCTATCATGACAAAATTCAGATTTCAAGCTCACAGAGGCGACAGTGCCTTTTATCCTGAGAACACCCTCGTTTCGTATGACGCGGCAATCAAGCAAGGCTACGACATCATCGAGATCGACACCAAGTTCACCGATGACAACGTTTGCGTTTGTCTTCACGACGCTACGCTGAACCGTACGGCGCGCACTCCCGAGGGCAGCGAGATTGCAGAAAAAACACCGATCATCAAGGTCACCTACGAAGAAGCCAAGAAATACGACTACGGTCTGTTCAAGGGCGAGGAATTCAAGGGAACGCAGATGTGCACCCTCGCGGAAGCGTTGGCTTTCATTAAAAAATCCACACTGGACGTAAAACTGGACAACGTATTCCAGAAATTCAATGAGGAGCAATTTGAACTGTTCTGTCAGGTGATTGAGGAAGCTGACATGGAGGACCGCATCGGTCTGACCTGTAAGACCATTCCCTACATGAATTATCTTGCGGCTCGTTTCCCCAAGGCAGAGATCCACTACGACGGAAGCCTGACCCCCGCGGCGCTGGAGGAATGTGGCAAGCTCACCAAGGCGGGCAGACGGGTCACCATCTGGATTCCTTACGATAACGAAAACACCGCATGGTTCCGCGGAAGAAAGGCAGACGAGGAATTCTGCCGCGAGCTTCACCAGTACGGCGAGGTTGGTATTTGGCTGATCTCCGAGCCCGAGGAGCTGGAAGTTGCCCGAAATCAATTTGGCGCGGATGCTATTGAGACCAACGGTACGCTGAAGCCTACGATGTAATATCAAACGATCAAACGCCTGTGCGACGCACAGGCGTTTTCTTTATTTGCTTTCCTTATTATTATGTACCACCGCCAATCGCAGAGCCCGCTTTTTCAACCGAAAGCCACTACTGCGGGAAATCCCCAATAGCTCGGCGCACTTCTCCACACTCTCTCCCTTGACGTAGTGATAATATAGCATCAGCTTCTCGTCGCTGTTTTTCATTCCCATAATAAACTGCCGCACCTCAAACATTCTCGCCCGTGCCAAAGGAAGCTCTCCGGGAAAATCGTCCTCATTATCCCCGCCTCCTAAATACGCTCGCTCGTAACGATCCATCCGCAACAGCTTTTGGTTCAATCGATAGCCACTCAAATAGTTTTCCATTCCTCGGATTTCTTCCTCAGAAACCGATTCTTTTTCCATAGAACTCCTCTCTTTCTTCTTTTTCCTTCCTCTATTTCATTCGTATTTCCATATCAATGTTTCGTCTGTCTTGACCCATCTCGAACCTCTGTGCCAAGAGGAGGAATCTGTCGGATCAACCGAAACTCCCACTGTCCGCGCCGTCCGTTCCCTCCGCGCCCCCTTCCTTTTGAAAGATCGCAGGCGGGACACCCCGCAGGACACCGATATTTTCCGCAAATATCGCACATTTTATTGCTCGGATCGCCTCCTTTTCTTTTTTGATTTTCCGCCCGACTTTCGGTAAAACCCGAAATCTTTTGAAAACACCTTGACAAAAAATCATGGACGGAGTATAATATTGGTGTATAATTCTATTATATCGGAAATCCGAATCATTGTCAAGTATTATTTCGCATTTCCGTAATATTTGTGAATTTTGACGACAGGAGGCAGAAATGAGCTATCGGAATTTTGAGCATCTTCTGAAAATCAATCAAACCACGGTATATCGGGTGGCAAAGTCCACTGGAATTTCGGCAAGCACCTTCTCCGACTGGAAAAGCGGACGGTCGGTTCCCAAGGCAGACAAGCTGATGCGGATCGCTGAACACTTCGGCGTATCCTTGGAATATTTGTTGGACGGCGCGAAGACAGGAAGCGGCATTTCCTCCAAACGGGAGAAACGGATTCCCATCATCGGAGAGATCCGCGCAGGAACACCCATCATTACCAACGAAACCCTGCTCGGCTACGAGCCCGCTGACGTGGAAGACACCGACGACTATTTCTATCTGAAGGTTCTGGGTGACAGCATGAAGAATATTGGCATGGTGAATGGCTCCTTGGTTCTCTTCCGCAAGCAGCAGTACGCCGAGGATGGCGATATCGTTGCGTGTCTGGTCGGAGGAGACAGTGCCACCGTCAAACGGTTTCACCGATCCCACAAAAACATTTATCTTCTGCCTGAAAACGAGGACTATGAACCTATTCACCTCACCACCGATGATTTTGAATCGGGAGAGGCAAGAATCCTCGGCATTGCCCGAGAAGTAAAAATCAAGCTATAACAAGGATTGACTATGATCGTATTAAACGTTGACCATCTTTCCATCGCCTTTGGAACCAAGCGCATTCTGGAGGATGTGACCTTTTCGCTGGACGAAGGGGACCGCCTCGGCATCATCGGCGTAAACGGATGCGGAAAATCCACCCTGTTCCGACTGATTCTCGGAGAGCAGGAGGCAGACGAGGGACACGTCTATATTTCAAAAAACAAGACCGTCGGAGTTCTCCGTCAGGACGATGCCTTCTGTGAATTTCAAGGCGAAAACGGCTCCGCCACGTCCTTGGAGGTCATGTACCATTCCTTCCCCGAAATGTTGCGGACAGAGACGCGACTTGCCGAGCTGGAGGGGCTGTTGCGATCGAATACCGACCACAACAGAACCGAAGAATCATTGGTATCGGAATATACCGCGCTGAACGAACGCTTTATCCGCGATGGCGGCTTGGAGTTTCGCAGTCGCTGTGCCTCCACCCTGCTCAAAATGGGCTTTGACGAGGAAACCATGCGTCGCCCCTTCTCTTCTCTCAGCGGGGGACAGCGGACTCGCTTGGCGCTTTCCCGTGAGCTCTGCCGAGAGCCCGACGTGCTGATGCTGGACGAGCCAACCAACCATCTGGATATGGAAACCCTCGGATGGCTGGAGAGCTTTCTGGCAGGCTACAAAAAATGCGTACTGGTCATCTCTCACGACCGTTATTTTCTGGACCGTGTGACCAACAAAACCCTCCACATTGAAAATCTCCGCGCCAAATTATACAACGGAAATTACACCAAAAGCATGGCGCAGAGGAAGATTGATCGGGAGATCGCCGAACGGCACTATAAAAATCAACAAAAGGAAATCGCCCGCCAGGAGGCGTACATCGCCCAACAGCGGCAATGGAATCGGGAGAAAAACATCATTGCGGCGGAAAGCCGACAGAAGCTACTGGATAAAATGGTCAAGCTGGAGCATCCCAAGGAAGCGCCCAAGCCCATTCAGATTCGCTTTTCCTCCTCGGTCAGCGGCAATGACGTGCTGACCGTCAAGGACGTAACCTTCGGCTATGGCAAAACACCGCTTCTGCAAAATGTTTCCTATTTGGTCAAGCGAAATGACCGTCTGTTTTTGGTGGGCCCCAACGGATGCGGAAAATCCACCCTTATCAAGCTGATGCTGGGCAAGCTCATGCCCCATCGGGGCTATATTGAGGCGGGCTATAACGTCACCATTGGCTATTACGATCAGGAAAACCAAAACCTGACCCCCTCCAATACCGTCCTTGACGAGCTTTGGAACGCCTACCCCACGAAAACCGAGCTGACCATCCGCAATACCCTTGCCCGTTTCCGCTTTATCGGCGAGGACGTGTTCAAGCAGGTTTCTGACCTCAGCGGCGGCGAGCGTGCGCGGCTGACTCTCTCCAAGCTGATCCTCTCCGACATGAATCTGTTGATTCTGGACGAGCCGACCAACCACTTGGATATCGATTCCCGCGAGGCGTTGGAAGCCGCTTTGGAGGAATTCGACGGAACTGTCATTACCGTTTCTCACGACCGATACTTGATCGGCAAGCTGGCAACCCGAATCCTCGACCTGACTCCCTCGGGTCTTGTAGATCTCCACGTGGAGCATACGGGAGAGGGCTACGAGGAGCTTTGCCGAGACAGACAGGGGCGGGCGGCGAGAGAAGCTTCCGCTTCCGAATCGAGCATTGCCCCAAGCGCGGAAGAAAAACCAACTCAAAAGGATTTGTATCTGAAGAACAAGCAGGAGCAAGCGGAGGCGAGAAAACAGCGAAACCGTCTGGAACGACTTCGTGCGGAAGCCGAAAAGCTGGAGACGGAGCTGGAAGCCGTTGAAGCCGAAATGAACGGCGACGCCGCCTACGATTACGTTCGCCTCGCCGAGTTGGATACAAAAAAGAACGCCCTCGAGGAGCGTTTGCTGGAAATTTATGAAGAAATATGAGGATGCGGGGATGCGTTTTTGAAAGCTTATGCGTTCGCCCATTTGGGATAACCGTTCGTTTGAAAGTTTTTAAATTCTTAAAAACTTTTTTCAAAAAGTTTTTAAGTGGGGTTTGGGGCAACGCCCCAAGAAAAAAAGGAGTATATATGATGACAGGAATCATCGGAGCTATGAGCGTAGAAACCGACGCGCTCAAGGCAATCGTTAACAACGCAACCAAAGAAACCGTCAGCGGAGTGGAATTCGTCCGAGGAACCGTCAACGGGCACGAGGTGGTAGTCGCCCAATGCGGAATCGGCAAGGTGTTCGCCGCTATCTGCGCCCAGACCATGATCCTTCGCTACGGCGTGGATCAGATCATCAATACGGGCGTGGCGGGAACATTATGCGACGAGCTGGGACTGTTGGATATCGCCATCTCCACCGCCGTGGTGGAGCATGACATGGACACCTCCCCCCTCGGCGACCCCGTGGGACTGATCTCGGGAATCAACATCGTGGAAATTCCCGCCGCCAAGAAGCTCGCCGCCAAGATTGCGGATGCTGCCGCCGATTTGAAGAAAAAAACCGCCCTCGGCATCATTGCGTCGGGCGACCAGTTTATCAGCGACACAGAAAAGAAAGCCTACATTCGCAACACCTTCCATGCTATCGCTTGCGAAATGGAAGGCGCCGCCATCGGTCACGTCTGCTACGTAAACGACGTAGCGTTTGCCGTGATCCGTTGCATTTCGGACAACGCCGACAGCGAAGCAGGCACAATGGAGTACCCTGAGCTTTGCCGCCGCGCCGCCAAGCAATCCCAAGAATTAATTAAAAAGTTCTTTGAAATATGAGGATGCGCCAGAGGGAGCTTTCTTTCAAGAAAGTTCCCTCTGGACTCCCTCAAAGAACTTTCGGCAATGATGATAGAAAAGCCATCGGCACACTAATGTACCGATGGTCTTTTCTATGAATAAATATTCACTTCCACAATTTCAAAGGTCGCGTTTTTCATATCGTCGAGAATATCCTCATCCACGAAAGTAAAGAAGTCGACCCGTTCTCTATTCCCTGCTCCCAGATCGTTAATATAATTCCAGTCGTACTCCAGTCGGTAACCGTTCTTATCGATTGCCTCAATCTTGATATGAGCAGAGATCCTTTCGTCCGTTTTATTCCTCACCGTAACCGTCAGCTTGGTTTCATCCAAATATTGATTGTCAACCACCTCAAATTCCCCGATCTCAATCGACAACTTGCTTTCCCAAGGCTTCGTTTGCGGCTGGAAAGTGGTATCAGAATAGCCCTCGTTTGTTTTTTTGGTTTCTGCAAAAGAGCTTTGGTCAAATCGGGTTTCCTCTTCCACCTCAATCTCTCTCAAGGCTGCGCCCACAGCCACAAGGCATATCGTTTGAATCAGTAAAGCGATCGCAAGTCCAACGGAAGCCAAGCTTAATCCCACGATGGATTTTGGCAAGGAAAGGTTGCGGCGAAGCGCAATGATACCGAAAACGATACCCAACACACCAAGCACCAAGGAAGCCAAGCCAATAAACGGAATAAACGAGAGAGAGATACCCACGATACCCAAAACCAGCACCGCCGTCGCCAATCCGCTTTTCTTTTGTTCCGTACCTTCCGCTGTTTCCTTCTCTACCGACGGCTCCTGACTCGGCTCACTCCAAGGGGTGTCCATGGGAGGAATGACCGTCTTTGGCTCCACTTGCTCCAGCATTGCCCCACACTTCGGACAAAACCTCGCTCCGTCCTCCTCGAAGGTGTGACAAACCTTACACTGTTTCATCACTATTCTCCTTTCTGCTCCGTACAAGATAGTTTCATTATAACACATTCCTTGCGAAAAGTAAAGTCTTAATCTAAGAAATATACGTGTTCGCTTAACGGAGAACACGCATAACTTTGCAAAGTCGAAAAATCAAAGTTGCCTTTTTCCAACATACCTGTAGCATATTGGAAAATAGGATATTCACAATCACTCGGCGCAGTCGCTATCAACAAAAAGAACTTGCCGGCAAGCTCTTGAAGGGAGCTTGAGGGAAACTTCTCGAAAGAAGTTTCCCTCAATTTTATTATATCTTACCGCTCGATCTGCTCCATCACGTACGCCTCAAGAATATCTCCGACCTTAATGTCGTTGAAGCGTTCCAGACCAATACCGCATTCGTAGCCCTGTGCCACTTCCTTGGCATCGTCCTTAAAGCGCTTGAGCGAGGAGATCTTATCCTCGAAGATCACGATACCGTCACGAACCACACGGATCATCGCGGAACGAACCACCTTACCGTCCTGAACGTAAGAGCCCGCAATGGTTCCCACGTTAGGAACGTGAATGGTCTGTCTGACCTCCGCGTGTCCAAGAAGATTCTCACGGAACTTGGGAGCAAGCATACCCTTCATCGCATCAGTGATCTCGTTGATACAGTCGTAAATGACACGGTAGGTGCGAATCTCCACGTTCTGGCGCTCCGCGCTGTCAAGCGCGCTCTTATCGGGACGAACGTTAAAGCCGACCACGATCGCGTTGGATGCCGCCGCCAGCATAACGTCTCCCTCTCGGATACCGCCTGCCGCCGCATGGATAATACGAACCTTAACCTCCTCATTGGAGATCTTTTCCAAAGACTGCTTCACCGCCTCTGCGGAACCGCCCACATCAGCCTTGACGATAACGTTCAGCTCCTTAACGCCCTCGGAGTTCTGGGCGAACAGATCGTTGAGGTTGGCTCTTGCATTCGCCTTGAATACCTCTTCCTTCGCCTGCGCGCGACGCTGATCGGCAAGCTCTCTTGCCATTCTCTCGTCCTCAACCGCATTGAACTCGTCACCAGAAGTGGGAACCTCGGCAAGACCGATGATCTCAACGGGAACCGAGGGGGCCGCCGCCTTCACGGTTCTTCCCTTGTCATCAGTCATGGCACGAACACGTCCGACTGCCGTACCCGCGATCACAATATCGCCGTTACGCAACGTACCGTTCTGTACCAGAACCGTGGCGACAGGACCTCTTCCCTTGTCCAGCTTCGCCTCGATTACCAGACCCTTCGCGCGACGATTGGGGTTCGCCTTCAGCTCCTTCACCTCGGCAACCAACAGGACGTTCTCCAAAAGATCGTTAATACCCATACCCGTCAGAGCGGATACGGGAACGCAGATCACGTCGCCGCCCCATTCCTCGGGAACAAGATCGTACTTGGTCAACTCCTGCTTCACGTTGTCGGGATTTGCCGTGGGCTTATCCATCTTGTTGATGGCTACGATAATATCAATTCCCGCCGCCTTGGCGTGGTTGATCGCTTCAATGGTCTGGGGCATGATACCGTCGTCTGCCGCTACTACGAGGATTGCGATATCGGTAGACTGAGCACCTCTCGCTCTCATGGCGGTAAACGCCTCGTGACCGGGAGTATCCAAGAAGGTAATATCCTGTCCGTTCACCCTCACGCGGTACGCACCGATGTGCTGGGTAATTCCTCCCGCCTCGCCCGTGGTAACGTGGGTGTGGCGGATCGCGTCCAGAATGGAGGTCTTACCATGATCAACGTGTCCCATGACACAAACCACGGGAGCACGGGCAACCAGATTCTCCTCGTTGTCCTCTTCCTCGTCAAAGAGACGCTCCTCAATAGTGACCACAACCTCCTTGGTCGTGGCAATTCCCATTTCGTCTGCAACGATTGCGGCGGTATCATAATCCACCGTCTGGTTTACCGTCACCATCATACCAAGCATCATCAGACGCTTCACGATCTCCCCGGAGGTAACCTTCAGTCTGGAGGCAAGCTCGCTGACCATGATCTCCTCAGGCAGGGTCACGCTGGTAGGAGCCTTGGTAACAGGCTGCGCACTCTTCTTTCCCTTGAATTTGTTCTTTCCGTTCATACCGGACTGCGTTCTGCCGCCCGCGTTATTCTGCTTCTTCAGCTTCTGGTTTCCGCCTCGAATATCTCCAATGGAATCGGGAACGAAATTGTCCAGCCTTTCGTCATACTTGGACAGGTCTACCGTACCCGCTCTCATATCGACCACACGGGTTGCGCCTCTCTGCTTGGGTGCCTCGTCTCCCTTTACGGTCTGACTGCGAACGATGGGCTGGGGCTTGAACTTTTCTACAGGACCGCGCTGTACCCGCTCGTCCTTGTCTCTGTTCTGCCCGCCGCCAAAGCGATCGTTCTTCTGACCCTGCGGTCTTTGCTGTCCGCCTCTTTGCTGCTGTCCGCCAAAGGGATTGGCAAAACGATCGTTCTGCGGTCTCTGTCCCTGCTGGAATCCACCCTGACCTTGGGGTCTCTGTCCCTGACCGTACGTGCCTTGACCCTGCGGTCTTTGATCGGCTCTCGGCTGACCCTGCTGATAGCCGCCCTGACCTTGACGGGGCTGGAATCCCCCATTCTGCTGAGATCTCTGGGAGAAATTGCCTCCCGTCATCTGGGGACGATCGCCTCTGACACGAGGATCCGATCCCTGCTGATGTCTCTGGGGCTGAGCCGTTGCGGGACGGTCGGGCTTTCTCTCGACCTTCTCCACTTTTTCAGTTTTCTCAACCTTTGCAGCCTTTTCCGCTTTTTCAACCTTTTCGGTCTTTTCCCCAGCCGCCTTGACGCCTTCGGCAGCCTTCTGTTCCGCGGAAGCCTTGGCAGATTCTTCCGCCTTCTCCACCTTCTTACCCTGTTCCGCCACAACCGCCGCGGGAGTCTCGACGGATTCCTCCGCCTTCTCCGCTTTTGCGGGCTTTTCCGCCTTCTTTTTGGAAGGAATATACGTAATACCGTCCAAATAATCCTCGATATTCGTAATCTGATTCTCCTTGGTCAGAGCATCGAACAAAATGTCAAACTCCGCAGGCTCCAAAGGCTTTTGCGACTTCGCCGCTACACCCTTCTGCTCCAGAATTGTCATCATGTCCTTGGACTTCATATTCAGATCCTTCGCGAACTGATTTACCTTCAATAACGAATTGGATGCTTGATTTGCTGCCATATTTCATACCGTGTCCTCCGTGGTCGGCGAAGGACTTCCTTTCCATTGGATTCAAACGGTCAGAACCGTTTTTGCGATTTTAGCGTTGTGGGTATTGTTGCCGTGTCTTAAAGATATCGTTCCGTCATCTCACTCATTTGGGGGTCGGTCACGGCAACCGCCGCCAAAGAGGAGGACTTTCCAAGCGCGGCGGCAAGCGTCGTGCCGTCACAGCTCAGTCGTATGTGCTTCACTTGATAATACTTGCATTTATCGGAAATGCGCTTGTGGGTGTTATCCGAGGTATCAGCCGCCTCCAACACCAGAACGGGTGCGGAGGAACCGCCGCGTCGCAGCGACTCACAGATCATGGGAACACCGAAGATCACCTTCCCCGCTCGAACACACAGTCCAAGGGTCGCCAACAGCTTTTTTTCCTTCTGTTGAACGGCATCTATCGGTTTCTCCGCCTCCGGGGATCTCTCATTTCTCATCGGCAAGCTCACTTTCCATTTTGTCATAGACCTCTTCGGGGATCGCACAGTCCAGACTACGGTCGATCCGACGGGATTTTCTCGCTTTTTTCAAGCAACGAACGTCCCGACAGATATAGGCACCTCTGCCCGACTTCTTGCCCGTAAAATCCAGAGAAATGTCTCCCTCGGGACTTCTGACGACACGCAGAAGCTCTTTTTTCGGTTTGTGTTCGTTACAGCCAAGACATTGGCGTTGAGGGATTTTCTTTACCTTTTGCTGTTGCATAACTCCCTCTCCTTTGCGTTATTCCGCCTTGATATCGATCTTCATACCCGTCAGCCGCGCGGCAAGTCTGGCGTTCTGACCCTCCTTGCCGATGGCAAGGGAGAGCTGATCCGCATCCACAATAACACGGCACGCTCTCTCCGCGGTGAAGGTTACCGACTTTACCTCCGCGGGAGCCAAAGCCGCCGCAACGTATTCCTCGGGAACCTCGCTGTACTTCACGATGTCGATCTTCTCGCCGCCCAGCTCATCCACAATACCGCCAATACGCATACCGTGGTTACCGATACAAGCGCCAACCGCATCCACGTCCTCGTCTCTGGACCATACGGCAATCTTGGTTCTGGAGCCAGCCTCACGGGCAACTCCCTTCACCAGAACGATACCGTCCTGAATCTCGGGAACCTCCAGCTCGAACATTCTACGAACCAAACCGGGATGAATACGGGACAGCGTCACCAAGGGACCTCTGGACTCCTTGTTGACCTCCATAACGAATACCTTTACGCGGTCATCCACGTAGAAGGTCTCTCCGGGGATCTGCTCGCTCTTCAGCAGAACCGCGCGTCCGTTGCCCGTCTCCAATACGACGTTTCCGTTCACGGGATCTACCTTGCTTACCGTTGCGGTGATGATCTCCTCCCGCTTGCTCTCGTAAGCATCCTGCATCACCTTTCGCTCACCCTCACGGATTCCCTGAATAATCACGGATTTTGCCGCCGCGGCACTGAGTCTTCTGAAATTTTTGGTCTTGACCTCGGTTTCGACCATCTTACCGATAGTATACCGTCTGCTGATCGCCTTCGCATCCTCCAGAGAGATCTGGCACTGAGGATTCTCAACGACCTCCACGACCTCCTTCTGAAGATAAACCTTCACGTCTTCCTTTACGGGATCGATGGCAACACGCATCAGCGTATTGTTTCCGAATTCCTTCTTGAATGCGGAAAGCAAAGCCGCCTCGATTTTTTCCAGCATATACTCCTTCGGAATCCCCTTTTCTTTTTCCAGAAGATCAAGAGCAACAAAAAATTCCTTGTTCATTTCCAGCTTCCATCCTTTATGTTATTCGTTTGTAATTTAAAATTCAAAATACGTCATCAGCTTCGCCACAGTGCTTCGGGGAAACTCCATGACACCCGAGGGCGTTTCGATCCGAACCTCACCCTGCTGTCCGAGTGCCAAGAGCACACCTCGGAACAACTTTGACCCGTTGAGCGGCGCGTAAAGACGAACCTCCACGTCCCAGCCCTCGCAGGCAATGACGTGCTCCTCTGTTTTCAGATCCCGTTCAATTCCGGGAGACGAAACCTCCAAATAATATTGCTCCTCAATGGGATCCGCCTCGTCCAAGATCGGATCGATCGCGCGGTGCATTTTTTCGCAATCGTCAATGGTCACGCCCTCCTCCGAATCAATGGTGATCCGTAGAACCCGTCGCGCGCCTTCTTTGACGTATTCCACGTCCCATATCCAGCAACCAAGCTCCTCGGCGATGGGTTCAGCCAGTATGCGAACCGCCTCGGCAACACTCGTGCTTTTTGCCATATCTACCTCCATGCCGCCCATCCCGTGACTGCGGCAAAATTAACAAGTAAGAGTGGGTTCATTCAAACCCACTCTCATCATCTTATGTATTATATCACATTTCAATCGTAATTGCAATAGTTTTTTCATATTTTTTAAAATATTTTTTTGGGGTCTCCGAATTCGTCTGTGATCAATATTTCCAAAAACCCAGCGCACTCGCTCTCCTCCGAAAAAAGACCTTCCCTTAGGGGCGTACCCTAAAGGACAGTTCCGTAAGAATACGGTATATCTCGAAAGAGGTATACCGTATTTTTGTGTTTATGGACACAAAGGCAGTGCTTCGTGTGTCTTAATTAAAGATTACAACCAAATTTCCGTCTGCTTGCAAACAAATAGGCTTGTACCAACCAAGGCTCCCTTGTGTAAAGGGAGCTCCGCCGCAGGCGGTGAGGGATTGTCTTTTGCGAAATTTTACTTTTACAACCCCTCCGTCAGCCTTCGG
>JAFTPX010000049.1 GCA_017463065.1 Clostridia bacterium | reverse complement strand
CTCCCTCCGAGAGGGAGCCTCTTTTTAAGTCCCGACCTACGTTCGAAAACAACTTGATTCCTCGCTTCGCTCGGATAAATGAACCGAGCATAGCTAATGCTTTTTATCCACATCGGCACAGTCGGTGGTTCTTATATACAACCGAAAAGACTCCGCGAAGCATCTTCGCGGAGTCTTTGTAAAATCAGTTTTATGGGATTCCGTCAGGACGTATAGCCGAAGTCCACGTAAACGGGTACGTGATCGGAAGAGTCCAGCGCATCAGGATTGGTAGCAAAGGCATGCACGTAAGCGGTCACGCCACGGTCCGCCGCAAAAAGAATGTGGTCAATGGGTTTGCCTGTTGTGGGCATCTTTCCCACCGTATGAGTGGATTTGTTGCCCGACATTGACGAGGTCACAGCAACCTCCACCGGATCGGAATACCCATAATTCATCATCATGCCGTAAGGCTCCGAGCTCTTATTCGCATTATAGTCGCCCATGATAAAGACCGCCATATCGGTTCCGTAGGTCGCCTCCAGCGCGGTAATCTTTTCCTCCAGCTGTGCCACGTTTCCCTTTTTCCACTGGGTTTCCAACGCATCCAACTGGGCATCGGTCCATCCTCCGTATCCCTTATACGTATTGCTGGCAACCGCGCCGTGGAAATTCACCACGGCAATCAGCTTATTATCGTTCTTCTTGTCTGCCAAAACTGCCCAGGACAGACTCTTGGTATTGGTTCCCTCGTACCGATCCCGCAACCATTCCACGCCGCCTTCCTTCAGCGTAAAACGGTTGGCGTTGTACAGAATGGGGGTATAACAATAGATCTTGTTGTTCGGGTCGATGCTCGAGTGATATTCCGAGACAATTCGGTAGCTTTCATACAATTTTGCCAGCACGGTTTCATGTATCGTCTGATTACATTCCTGAAATCCGATAATATCGGGCATGTGATACATCACTGTTGCCAATTGCTTTTCCCAAATGGATTGCTCTTTCCAATTTGTCTCGTTCCAAGTTGCCTCTTCGTCAGTGGAGGGACCCAACACGTTCCAACTCATGATACGCAGATCCGCGTCCTCAGCCAAGGAAAGTCGCTCTCCCGTGACAGTTTTCGTTACCGAAAACGTACCCTCAAGAATCAGGGAATCTCCTCCCGTTACATAGTTTTTGATAAAATATTCGATCGCGTTCATGGTGCGGTACACATCCGTTCCGATGATCACCAGCTTTTCGTTCACCACGCGAACGGTATAGGAGTCATCCTTCAGGGATGCCAAGGCATCCATGCTTTCCTTTCTGTTGGTTTCTCCCACCAGAATCTCCTTGGCAACCGCCGCCGTCTTGTCGGTAGCTTGGCGCAACGTTCCCTTACCCACGAGAGAATACTTATCCGCAAACGCGGATCGCAGAGAGGAAAGAGCCGCGGCAAATCCCTCGCCTTGTATCTCGGGGGCAATCAGAACATAGTCGGTCATATTATTCACAACCAGCGACAGCTTTGTTTCCTGCGAGGTTGTCGTTTCCTCAGACGTTGTTGCCTCTATCGCGGTATCCTCGCCGGTGGTGGGCTCGGTCTGCCCGCAAGACACCAACAGCATAGATGCCAACAATAAGAAGCAAAGAATTGTTTTCAGATAAATTCGCTTCATTCAGAATTTTCCTCTCTTCTTTATCTCTTTATCGATTGTTTATCAATTATAACAAAAATCTTTTTTTCTGTCAACCCATTTCCCATTTTTTCACGACATGACCAAAATACGACGCCAAATTTTGTTCACTTTTTCTTACAAACGTTCTCGGCTTATGATACGCTATCCTCGCAAAAAAACAGAAAAGCCAACGCGGCGCGTCCCCGCTGGCTTTTGATTATTCAAAGAAAAATCAGCAAGGCGGATTATTTCGCGATCATCATTTTCAGCTCGTCCAGCTCACGGCGGAGTGCCTCATTTTCGGCTTCCAGCTCCTCCAGTGCCGTCTCGGTAAAGGCAAGCTTCGTCTCCAAGGATTTCACCTTTCTCTGGGACTTGATCCGCTCGGAGCAATAGTCCAGCGCGCAGAGAAGCGCCGCCTCACTTTTGGGGCATTGCTTGCTTCCTCCCGTGATCTCCTTCATTTTGCGGTCGACCAGACCCACCAGCGCCTCTACTGCCTCGGGAGACTCGTCGGTGATGACGTTCATTTGCACGTCGGAAATGGTAATGGTGTATTTCTGTTTCATGGCTCCTCCTCAAAAAACACGGCTCCGATATTTTCAACATTCTACTTGAAAATCCGAAAAAAAGAGTGTATAATATATATCAATTATTATTATAATATAAAATCCTCGATTTGGAAAGGGGATTTTAAAAAAATTTACAGAAAGAATTGAAATTTTATGAGTTACTTCAGAGAGAGCCACAGAATCGTGGTAAAGTTGGGAACCTCTACCCTGACCCATAGCACGGGGCATTTGAATCTTCGCCGCATTGAAAAGCTGGTCAAGGTACTGTCGGATCTTCAAAATTCGGGGATTCAGGTAATTCTGGTGTCCTCGGGAGCGGTCAGCGCGGGGGTCGCCAAGGTGGGATTCGGACAGAAGCCTACCGCCATGGCGGACAAGCAGGCAATGGCGGCAATTGGGCAGAGTGAGTTGATGAAGCTGTATGACCGTCTGTTTTCCGATTACGGACATACGGTAGCGCAGATCCTGATGACCAAGGATGTGCTGGCAAATCCCGAGCGCAGAGAGGCGGCGGAAAACACCTTCAACCGTCTGCTGGAAATGCGGTGTATTCCCATCGTCAACGAGAACGACCCCGTTTCCACCGACGAGCTGACGAAATTTGGCGGAAACGATATTTTGTCGGCGTACGTGGCGCAATTTTGCCGTGCGGACCTTTTGCTCAATCTGTCGGACGTGGACGGACTGTACGACAGGGATCCCAGACAGAACCCGAGCGCCAAGCTGATCAGCCGTGTGGACAACATTGACGAAATCTACGCCAGCGCGGGAGGCGCGGGCACCGACCGAGGCACGGGCGGTATGATCGCCAAGCTGCAGGCGGCAAAGATCGCGGTGGATTCGGGCATCCCCATGTTCATTCTCAACGGACACGATCCCGAAATTCTGTATACGCTGATGGATGGCGGTCACGTGGGTACTTATTTTTCCGCGAAAAAGTAAGAGTGAAGCGAGTATGACAAAACAACAAAAGAAAGAACGCATGGCAAGGATCGTGTCGGTGCTGGAGCAACTCTATCCCGAGGCGACCTGCGCCTTGGAATACGGGGGAGAGCCGTGGCGGCTGTTGGTAATGGCGCGGCTGTCGGCGCAATGCACCGACGCGCGAGTGAATCTCGTTTGTCGGGAGCTGTTTGCCGAATATCCTACGCTGGACGACCTTGCCGACGCGCCGCTTGCGCGGATCGAGGCAATCGTTCGTCCTTGCGGATTGTTCCGCACTAAGGCGGAAAGCATCAAGGCGGCGTGCACCCTTCTGCGCGATCGGTTTGAGTCCCGTATCCCCGACACCATGGAGGAGCTTCTTTCCCTACCCGGGGTAGGACGGAAAATCGCCAATCTTCTGCTGGGAGATATTTACGGCAAGCCCGCTGTGGTAGCGGATACCCACTGTATCCGCATTTGCGGGCGGTTTGGGATGTACCCCGTAGAGCTGAAGGATCCCCATAAGGTGGAGAAGATCCTTCGCGAGCTGATCGAGCCCGAAAAGCAATCGGATTTTTGTCATCGGATCGTGCAGTTCGGCAGAGACACCTGTACGGCACGGTCTCCGCGGTGCGGGGCGTGTCCTTTGGAAGAACTTTGCGGCTACAAAAAGAAAAATCAATGAACTTCCCGTTGAAAATTGTTTATAATAATATACGGATGCAATCAGTTGGAATACTCGAAAGAGGAGGAGAACAATGTATAGAATCGGAGTGGATCTCGGCGGAACCAATATCGCCGTAGGCTTAGTCAATGAGGACTTGAAGCTGGTCACAAAAAAGAGCATGCCTACAAGGGCGGAGCGTCCCCCAGAGGAGATCGTGTCAGACATTGCCACTTTGTGCCGCGCGGTGTGCGAGGAGCAGGGACTTGCGCTCGGCGAGATCGCCTGCGTGGGAATCGCGACCCCGGGGATTGCCAATCGCGATACGGGTGTGGTGGAATATGCCAACAACCTGCCCTTTCATCAATTTCCCATTGCCGACCGTTTAAAGGCACAGCTGGGCGTTTCCAATGTGAGGATTGAAAACGACGCCAATGCCGCCGCATGGGGAGAGGCAGTGGCTGGTGCCGCCAAGGGCTCCAAAAACAGTGTAATGATCACGCTTGGCACGGGTGTCGGCGGTGGAATCATTATCGACAACAAGGTCTTTTCGGGCTTTAACTATGCGGGCGGAGAGCTGGGGCACATCGTGATCGAGGTGGACGGCGCGCCTTGCTCCTGCGGACGGAAGGGCTGTTGGGAGGCATATTCCTCGGCAACGGCACTGATCCGTATGACGAAGGAGAAGCTGGAGGAATGCCGCGCCACGGGCAGAGCTACCATTATGACGGATCAGCCGAAGATTTCTGGCAGAACCGCTTGCGATGCCATGCGGGCGGGGGACCAGGCGGCAAAGGAGGTCTACGACAAGTACGTGAAGTATCTGGCGTCGGGACTTGCCACCATCATCAATATTTTCCAGCCCGAGGTCATTTCTCTGGGCGGCGGTGTCTCGGGCGAGGGACAGTCGCTGATCGATTCTTTGTTGCCCATCGTTCGGAAGGAGCAGTACGGAGGCGGCGTGGTTCCCATGACCGATATTCGGATCGCGAAGCTGGGGAACGACGCGGGCATCATCGGCGCGGCAATGCTTGGTTGAAAATCGGATTAAAAACAAAGCTCTATTCGCGATCGGGCGGTTTCTTAACGGATATCCACAACAGACGAACGCAGCACCAATAAAAAAACACCAAGAACCTGTCAGCAAGTTCTTGGAAGGAGTGATAGGGGGAACCTTCTCGAAAGAAGGTTCCCCCTCGCGTATCCCCGCACCCCTTATTCTTCCTTCAATTCTTCTTCGGCGAGAGTGGTCAAGAGGACGGGATTGGCGCGCCCCGCGGTTTTTGCCATCACCTGACCGATCACGGCTTTGGCGGCGGCTTTTTTTCCTTTTTGATAGTCGGCGACCAGCCGCGGATTGGCGGCAATCACCTCTCGAAGGACGATTCTCAATCGTTCTTCGTCGTTGATCTGCTCCAAGCCCCGCTCTTTGACCAGCGCCACGGGATCCCGATCCGTCTCCCACAGCTCCACGAGAAGCTTCTTTCCCGTGGAGCTATTGACCGTTCTCTCTCCCAAAAGGGTCGCCAGTGCCGCCAGATGGGCAGGGGCGATGGGACAGAAGAAGTCCTCTCCCGTTTGCAATCGCAACACCTCGGATAAAATCAGATTGGCAAGGAGCTTCGGATACGCCGTCCGCTCCGCCGCCTCCTCAAAGAAATCCGCAAGTCTGGGATCGGTGCACAGCTGTACGCCGTCGCAATCGGGCAAGCCGTACCGCTCCCGATAACGCGCCCGCCGCTCATCGGGCAAGGTGGGGATCGACCGCCGCCATTCCTCGATCTGCCCCTCCTCTATTCGGATGGGCAATAGATCGGGCTCTGGAAAATATCGGTAATCCTTAGCGTTTTCCTTTACGCGCATAGAATCGGTCTTTCCCGTATTGGGATCAAACCGACGGGTCTCCTGTGTGACAGTTCCCCCCGACTCCAGCACCTCGATCTGTCGGTTCGCCTCGTATTCGATCGCCTTGCAGGTGAAGGCGAAGGAATTCAGATTTTTCATTTCGGTTCGGGTTCCGAGGACAGTCTCCCCACGCCGCCGCACCGAAAGATTCACGTCGCATCGGAAGGAGCCCTCGTTCATGCGGCAATCCGATACACCCGTGTAAAGAAGCAAAGTCCGAAGCGTCCGCAAATACGCCTTTGCTTCCTCCGCCGACCGAAGGTCTGGCTCAGACACGATCTCCACCAGCGGAACACCGCAACGGTTGAAATCGATCCTCGTTCCCTCCGCGGCATCATGGATCAGCTTCCCCGCGTCCTCCTCCATGTGAATACGGGTAATCCCCACCCGCTTACGCCCGAAGCTTCCCTCGATCTCCAAGCTTCCTCCCGTACAGATCGGCTGATCGTACTGGGAAATCTGATAGCCCTTGGGCAGATCGGGATAGAAATAATTTTTTCGGTCAAATTTCGTAATACGGGCAACGGTACAGCCCGTGGCAAGACCCGCCTTAGCGGCGTATTCCACCACCTTCCCGTTCAGCACGGGGAGCGCACCGCCAAGTCCCATGCAAACAGGACAGCACCGCGTATTCGGTTCTGCCCCGAAGTCGGTACGACAGGCGCAAAAGATCTTGGTCTCGGTCTTAAGCTCCACGTGAACCTCTAAGCCGATGACGACCTCGTAGTCCGCTCTCATGCCTCCACCTCCTCAAACGCACGACCGACGGCGTACAGAAGCGGCTCGGAATCGGCGGGACCGATCAGCTGCATTCCGACGGGAAGTCCCCCTTCTCCCTTGCCGCAAGGCAGAGACAAAGCGGGCAGACCCGCCAGATTGACGGGAACGGTATCCCAATCTCCCAGGTACATTCCCTCGGGGTTTTTCATTTTTTCACCCAGCCGATACGCCACCGTGGGTGCCACGGGGGTCAGCAGCAGATCGCAAGCTTCAAACACGCGTTCAAACTCCGCCCGAACCCGCTCCCTCGTCCGAAGTGCCCGCTTGTAATATTTGTCGTAATACCCCTCGGACAGCACGAAGGTACCCAATAAAATTCTCCGCTTCACTTCCGCGCCGAAGCCCTCCGACCGACTGCGGCAGTACAGCTCCTCCATCGAACCGTACTCCTTTGCCCGTTTGCCAAAGCGCACGCCGTCAAAACGAGCCAAATTGGAGGATGCCTCCGCGGCGGAAATCACGTAATACGCCGCCAGTGCCTGCTTTACGGTAGGCAAGGACACCGATGTCACCGTCGCCCCCAGCTCCCGATACCGCTCGGCGGCGGCAAGCACAGCCAGCTTCACGTCGGGGGAAAGTCCATTTCCGAAAAATTCCTCTCCAAGACCGATCCGCAAGCCCCGAAGGTCGGAACGGTCGGATAAAGCCCCCGCCGCTCCCTCCCGAGAGGTGGCGTCCAGCGGGTCGGCTCCCCGAATCCCGTTCCAGATCGCCTCGTTATCCCCAACGGTTCGGCTCATGGGACCGATCTGCTCCAAGGAGGAGGCAAAGGCAACCAGACCGTAGCGGGACACCCGTCCATAGGTCGGCTTCATGCCCACGATCCCGCAAAAGGCGGCGGGCTGACGAACCGATCCACCCGTATCAGACCCCAAGGCGTAGGTACATTCCCCCGCCGCCACGGCGGCGGCAGAGCCTCCCGAGCTTCCTCCCGCCACACGGGTGTGATCCAAGGGGTTGCGGGTCATCCCCAACGCCGAATATTCGGTGGTTGACCCCATGCCGAATTCGTCCGAATTGGTCTTACCCAGTAAAACGAAGCCCCGCTCCGACAAGCGGCGGATCACCGTGGCATCGTAGGGCGGAATATAGTGCTCCAACATACGGGAGCCGCAGGTGGTACGAACCCCCGCCGTACAGATCGTATCCTTTACCGCGCAGGGAATCCCGTCAAGAACACCAAGGGTCTCTCCCCTTGCCCGCCGCTTGTCCGATTCCTCCGCCTCACGGAGTGCCCGCTCCGCGGTCACGGTCAGGTACGCCCCCACCCGCGCCTCCCCCTCGGCGATACGGGCAAGATATGCCTCGGTCAGCTCACGGGAGGAATACTCCTTCTTCGCCAACGCTTCCGCGTGAGAAAGCAAGCTTCTTTTCGTCAGCTCTGTCATAACTCGCCCTCCTCTACCACGCGGGGGACGGTCACCCAGCCCAGGGACGAATTGGGAGCGGCGTCCAGAAGCACCTCTCGGGGAACACTCTCCTCCGCCTCGTCTCCTCGCAACGCCACAAGCGAAACACCCTCTTCTCCCTCTTCGTCCGCTTTGTCATAGAGCCCGTCGGCAAGTGCCAGCAATACCCCCAGCTCCTCCTCGAGCCGCTCCGCCTCCGCCTCGGAAACGGTCAGCCTCGCCAATCGGGCAATTCGTTCAATATCAATCGTTTGTGACATAATATTCTCCTTGAAGGGTTTTCCTACTTTTCTTTTAAAAAAGAAAAGTAGGCAAAAGAAAACACTGGCAAATTGCTTCTTAATGTCTGTACAAAAAATAAAGTAGGCAAAAGAAAACACTCGCAAAATGATTCTTAATGTTGACGCAGAGACTTCAATCCCGAGCAAGTCCCCGCGGCAAGTTCTTTGGAGGTTTGGAACCGCAATGTTTTGGGCGACAACGCCGCCCAAAACTTGCCTGTTGGCAGAATGCCAACCAGTTCTCCGAAAGAAAGGTTCCAAGAAAACGCATCCCTCGCGTCCTCACACATCATTTGTCAACAACTCAAACAGACGATCGTCATAGGACAGGCGAATCGCGAGTTCCTCGTCGCCCTCCTCCACCAGTAGCAAGATACTTTTTTGGGGGCGGTAATCCGCGCAATAATCAAATCGTTTTTTCTTTTCTTTTTTTAAGACGGAAAGGATTTCCTTTCCGTCTGCCTTGGTGATATCCACCGACACGCAGTCCCGAATTTGTCCGAGGGCGATACGGCAGACCGTGACCTGCGCTCTTCCCTTGGCGTTTGCCTCGGTCACCGTCAGATCGATCCCTTCGTCGCCGTCCCGCTCCAGCCGATAAAAATACAGCTTAGACTCATAGCGGGCAACCAGAAAGATCATCCCGATCAATAGCCCCACGGCGATCAGCTGAAAGACCCAGCGAAAGGGCATCCCTTGAATCAGAACGGTAAAAAGCATCAATGCCGACGCACCGAACAGAAGCAATACGGCAAGCTTCCTTGCGTTTTGATTGGTCCTTTGAGCGATCCATTCGTAAATCATTTGCGTTTTCCCTCGTTTTTCCATTTTTCTTGAATTTGAATTTTTTCCTTCCGCACCTTGCAAAAACACTTGAATTTGGAGCGGTTTTATGTTATAATAAACAAAGTAAGATTGTTACCTATCGTAAATCAGTATACTTACAACGCATTCCTCCTCGGCTTCTGACCGACATTACTATCATTATACCCAAAAGGAGTCCAAATGTCAAGAGTTTCAAGAGGGTTCCGCATCACGGGACGGGTCATTAAGTACCTGTTTTTTACGCTGATTTTCGCCGTGATCGCCCTGCTGCTTTGGCGGATCTTCTCCTCGGGAGATCCCAAAACCATGAAGGCGCTAACGCCAAACGACAAGCTTTGCGCCGCCTACGAGGAACACGGAGAGGATCTGACCCTCTTCCGTCAGGAACAAAAATCCATCACCAGCGGTAAGGACAACTACGGATATTTCTCGGTTACGAGCTGTGTGTTCATTCCCGAAGCCAACCAAATCCAGATCGTGGTGCGCTACAACAACAGCACCCTGCGCGCCCTTAGCGAGGACTTCCGTCTTTCCGAGGTGCCCGACCGCGAGGCAGAGCTCTTTGATATTTCTCTGACTGTCGCCACCGATCTGACCCCTGAGATCACCGACGACAATGCGGGCAACGACCCCGCCAGCGTCGCCTTCACCCGCGTTCATCCCGCCTCGGTCTCGGCAGACACCAAAAACCTCTACAACTACCGCCGTCTGGTCTTTGATCTGGACACGGCGGGGCTCTCCCTGGACGAGCTTCTGGAGGACGGTCTGCTTCTCGCCGTGTATGCCGACGTCTACTACAATCAAGCAATCGATTACCAAGAGTACGCCTACGGTACCCTTTGCCTGTACGATTATCTGTCCGAAAAGATTGACGTCAAGCTCTCCTCCGCCGATCGAAAAGCGCTGGAAGCCTACGGAGAATAAGCCATGCTGGAGCAAAAACGATTTTCCAAAAACGACGATTCCTTTCTCTGCGCCCATTGCGGCAAGGAGGTTCCCCCTCTCGGATACACCTCGCGGAATCATTGCCCCCACTGTCTGTGGTCTCTCCACGTGGATATCAATCCGGGAGACCGAGCCAACCCCTGCGGCGGAAAGCTCCGTCCCATTCGAACCGAGCCCGACCCCAAAAAAGGCTTTATCGTGATCCACCGCTGTGAAAAATGCGGAGAGATCCGCAGAAATAAAGCCGCCCTGAAAGGCAATACCCCCGACAACCGCTCCCTTCTCATCAAGCTCACCGCGGGGATAGAATGATCTTACTTTTTCTTTTAAAAAAGAAAAAGTAAGCAAAAAGAAAACACTGGCACCTACTTTTCTTTTGAAAAAGAAAAGTAGGCAAAAGAAAACACTGGCAAAATGCTTCTTAATGTCTGTACAAAAAATAAAGTAGGCAAAAGAAAACACTGGCAAATTGCTTCTTAATGTCTGTACAAAAAATAAAGTAGGCAAAAGAAAACACTGGCAATTTGTTTCTTAATGTCTGTACAAAAGATAAAGCAGGCAAAATTGTTTTCTAATGTTTGTACAAAAAATAAAGGTAGCAAAAAGCAAAAACAAAGAGGACGACATGAAACGAAATCTTCTGGCAGAGATCGAGTCCAGAATGCCCACCTTTTCCAAGGGGCAAAAGCTGATCTCCAATTACATTCTTGAAAATTACGACAAAGCGGCGTATATGACCGCCTCCCGACTGGGCAAGATCGTTCAGGTCTCCGAGTCCACGGTAGTTCGCTTCGCCATCGAGCTGGGCTTTGCGGGCTACCCCGAATTTCAGCATGCCCTGCAGGAAATGGTTCGCACCAAGCTGACCTCCTTCCAACGCATGGAGGTAACCAACAACCTCATTGGCGACGGAGACATCCTCTCTAAGGTCTTGTTGGGTGACGCGGACAAGCTGAAGCGCACGCTGGAGGAGATCGACCGCGCCGCCTTTGAGGAAGCCGTCGACCGCATCGTCAACGCAAAAAACATCTATATTCTGGGCATCCGATCCTCTTCCATTCTGGCAGGCTCGCTGGCGCACGGACTTCGCATGATCTTCGACAACGTCAAGTTCGTACAGACTACCTCGGGCAGTGAGCTGTTCGAGCAGATCATGAGCATCCAAAAAGAGGACGTCATGATCGCCATCAGCTTTCCCCGCTACTCCAAATGGATCATTCACGCCGTGAACCTTGCGGCAAACGAGGGCGCGGACGTCATTGCCATTACCGACAGCACCGCCTCCCCCATTGCCGCTCAGGCAAATCAGCTGTTGATTGCCAAGAGCGACATGGCGTCCTTTGTGGACTCCCTCGTCGCCCCCCTGAGTATCATCAACGCCATTATTGTGGCGGTGTCCCGAAAGAAGCAGGACGAGCTTCTCGTCCGTCTGCACCAGCTGGAAAAAATTTGGGACGAATACGACGTATACGATAAAAATCAAGGCTAATACTAATCATCAGGATCAATTACGATCATAAAGGAACCACATGGAAACGATCAAAATTGCCGTGATTGGCGGCGGTGCCGCGGGTATGATGGCGGCGATCCACGCGGCAGAGGCAGGCGCGGACGTCACCCTCGTGGAGCGCATGAACGCCTGCGGAAAAAAATTACGAATTACGGGTAAGGGTCGGTGCAACGTGACCAACGACTGCTCCTTGCAGGACTTTTTGCAAAACGTTCCCTCCAATCCCCGTTTTCTTTACGGTGCTCTTAGCTTTTTTTCCACCGAGGACACCAAACGCTTCTTTGAAAAGGCGGGCGTTCCCTTGAAGGTGGAGCGGGGACGGCGGGTCTTTCCCGTCTCCGACAAGGCAGAGGATATCGTCCGCGCTCTGACAGACACCTGCCGACGGGTCGGTGTTAAAATTCAATACGGCCGTGCGGAAAAGCTTCTGACGGAAAACGGACGGATCATGGGTCTGGTGGTAAACGGCGAGACCGTCGCCGCCGATCGGGTGATCGTCTGCACGGGCGGTCTCTCGTATCCCCGTACAGGCTCGGACGGCGACGGCTATCGGCTCGCCCGAGAGGTGAATCATACCGTCACGCCTCTGACCCCCTCCCTCGTCCCCATCGTCAGCAAAAGCAAGTTCTGCCCCGCTCTGCAAGGTCTGTCCTTGCGAAACGTGGCACTGACTGTGGTCGACAAGCTCAACGGAAAAACGGTCTATGAGGATTTCGGCGAAATGCTGTTCACTCATTTTGGCATGACGGGTCCCATGATCCTGTCCGCCTCGGCACATATTCCCGACGTTTCTTCCGGCAAATACGAGGCGCGGATCAATCTCAAGCCCGCCTTGGACGAAAAAATCTTGGACGAGCGGATTCGATCCGACTTTGCGAAATACGCCAACAAGGACTTCGGGAACGCGCTGGACGATCTGCTTCCTCGTAAGCTGATCCCCATCGTGATCTCCCTTTCGGCAATCGATCCGAGAAAAAAGGTCAATTCCATCACCAAAGAGGAACGCCGTGCCCTCTGTGACGTAATCCGCGGTCTGCGGATCTCTCTGGACGGCTTCCGTCCCATCACCGAGGCAATCGTCACCAAGGGCGGTGTTTCGGTAAAGGAAATCAACCCCAAAACCATGGAATCCAAGCTCTGCGAAGGGCTCTTCTTTGCGGGCGAGGTACTGGACGTAGATGCCTATACGGGCGGCTACAATCTCCAGATCGCCTTCTCCACGGGTGCTCTCGCCGGTATCTCCGCCGCGCAATAAGGATGTAAGGATGCGGGAGACGCGGGGAATGCGCCAAAGGAAACTTTCTTTCGAGAAAGTTTCCTCTGGATTCCTTCCAAGAACTTGCCGGCAAGGTCTTGATTGGAATTGAAGTCTCCGCGCCGACGGATTTGGTTGGGGGGAATAGACCGTCAATTTGCGAAGCAAATTGACGGTCCGAGCAAGCAAACGATACCTGCAAAACGAACACGATTCTTATCCCAAACAGTAAAAAACAACTTGCCAGTGTTTTCTTTTGCCTGCTTTCTCTTTTTTACAAACATTAAGAATCATTTTGCGAGTGTTTTCTTTTGCCTGCTTTCTCTTTTTTACAAACATTAAGAATCATTTTGCGAGTGTTTTCTTTTGCCTACTTTTCTTTTTTAAAAGAAAAGTAGGTGCCGGTGTTTTCTTTTGCTTCCTTTTCTTTTTTTAAAGAAAAGGAAGAAAATCTCTAAATCGAGGTAACGTTCATGATTCAGATTGCAATTGACGGTCCCGGCGGAGCGGGAAAAAGCACCATATCAAAGGCTGTAGCGGCGAAGCTTGGTATTGTTTACGTAGACACGGGCGCATTATACCGCACGGTTGGGTACTACGTACGCTCCAAGGAGGTTGATCCCCACGACCGTGAGGGCGTAGGGGCGTTGCTGGGCGAGATTTCCATTGAAGTAAAATACGTGGATGGAACCCAAAAGGTCTTTCTCAACGGGGAGGATCTGGGCGACAGGATTCGAACCCCCGAAATGTCGATGTACGCATCGGCGGTTTCCGCCATTCCCGCGGTACGGGCGTTTCTTCTGGAAACCCAAAAGGACATTGCCCGCAAAAACAGTGTAATTATGGACGGACGGGACATTGGCACGGTGATTCTGCCCAATGCCGACGTGAAGATCTATCTCACCGCGTCGGCCGAGTGCCGTGCCAAGAGGCGATACGACGAGCTGATCGCTAAGGGACAGACCGTAAACTACGAGGACGTTCTCCGCGAGATGAACGAGCGGGACGAGGCGGACAGCAGTCGAGAGATCGCCCCCGCGCAGGCGGCGGCAGATGCCATCGTCTTTGACAATACAGGCATGAATTTGGAAGAAAGCGTGGATGCCATCATCAAGCTGGTCAAGGAAAAGACCGAGAGCGGCGAAACGGACGACACGCCCCCCGAACAAAAAGCCCCCTCGGACAAGAAGGGTAAGGAAAAGGAAAAGGAACCGAGAACCGACAGCCGACTGTACCGTGTGATCTACGCCATCTTCGCCGGCATCGTGGGCTGGCTCTTCCAGATCCGCGTGATCAATCAACAGAACGAACCCACCAAGGGCGGATATCTGGTCTGCGGCAACCACACCTCCGCCACCGACGCGGTGGTGATCTGCTACGGCTTCCGCAAGCATCAGGTTCGCCTAATGGCAAAAAAGGAGCTGTTCAAGATCCCCGTCCTCGCGCCCCTGATTCGTATGCTGGGCGCCTTTCCCATTGACCGTAGCGGCAGCGACGTAGGCGCCATCAAGACCTCAGTCAAGCTCCTAAAGGAAGGAAAATGTATGGGCATGTTCCCCCAAGGACACCGTTACCCCCACGAGGATCCCAGAAGCACCCCCGTCAAAAACGGCGCGGCACTCATTGCCACCCGTACCCACGCAGACGTGGTTCCCGTCTTTATCATGAGAAAGAATCACGCCTTCAAGCTTTTCCGCAGAACCTATCTGGTCATTGGCGAGCCGATCCCCTATGAAAGCTTTGCCTACAACCCCGAGGCAAGCGGAGAATACGCCAGAATTACGGAGATCATCTTTGACCGCATTTGCACTCTGGGCGAGGAATTTGCCAAGGAGCAAAAGCAAAAGAAGCAAAGTAAGAAAAAATAAGCGGTCTGCCTCGTCTCCGAGAAAGGTACATACCCCAACACCGTTATGATAGAAATCGCGAAAAACGCAGGCTTTTGCTTCGGCGTCAAACGAGCCACCGACCGTCTGGAGGAAGCGATCCGCTCCCGTTCGGGCGAGAGGCTCTATACGCTGGGCACCCTGATCCACAACGACACCTATAATCAAAAGCTGAAGGACGAGGGCGTAGAGGTCACCTCCATCGGCCGTATCCCCGCCCTCGCCGACACCGCCTCCTCGGACTCTCCCATTCGGATCTTCGTCCGCGCCCACGGCATTCCCCGTGAGGACGAAGCCGTCCTGCGAAGAGAAGCCGAAAAGAACCCCTATTTCCGATACGAGGACTGCACCTGCCCCTACGTCAAAAAGATCCATCGGATCGCCAAGGACAACTCCTCCGAGGACACGCTCTTCATTCTCATTGGAAAGGCAACCCACCCCGAGGTGGTGGGCATCATGAGTTATTTCGACGGCGACAAGCTGACCTTTGAATCGTCAGAGGCACTGGAGAACGCCGCAAATGACGGAATTTTCCAAAAATATGCAAAAAAAATACCCATTTTAGCCGCCCAAACCACTCAAAATTTGGTAGAATGGAAAAAAAGTCAAAAAATTTTGAAAAAACTATATACAAACGCCTCAATTTTTGATACAATATGTAGTGTCACGGAATTGAGACAGACTGAAGCAGAGGAACTGTCCGCCCGATGCGACCTGATGATCGTCATTGGCGGAAAGGACAGCTCGAACACCGCGAAGCTGTACGATATTTGTAAGAAAATTTGCCCCCAGACTCATCGGATTGAACGGCCGAGTGAGCTTGCGGAGCTGAATTTAATCATGTCCGCCCACACAAAAGTGGGTATTGCCGCGGGGGCATCTACCCCGTCAGGCATCATTCAGGAGGTATACAAAATCATGAGCGAAATGAAAGAAAATTTCGAAGAACTGCTTGAATCATCGTTCAAAACTTTAAATACAGGAGACATCGTAACCGGAATCGTAACCAACGTCACCGACGCAGAGCTTACGCTTGACCTCGGCGCGCAAGTTACCGGCTTCATCAAGGCTGAGCAGATCACAGACGATCCTTCTGTGAAGCTGACCGAGATGTTCCATAAGGGTGACGAGATCGAAGCCCGCGTGGGACGTGTCAGTGATATCGAGGGAATCGCGGAGCTGTCCAAGAAGGCTGTGGATTCCGCAAAGAGCTGGCAAAAGATCGTCGACGCTTGCGAGAGCGGCGAGGTTCTGTGCGGAAAGGTCGTAGATGTTATTAAGGGCGGCGTAACCGTTCTCGTCGGCGCTAATAGAATTTTCGTTCCCGCATCCCATACCGGTGTGCCGAAGGATGGCGACCTGATGACCCTGAAGGGCACCGAGGTCAACCTGAAGGTTATCGAGATCAAGGGCAACCGCGCAATCGGTTCCATTCGTTTGGTTCTCCGTGAGGAGCGCCGCGCGAAGGAAGCCGCTTTCTGGGCTTCTATTGAAGAGGGCAAGGTTTACACGGGTGCGGTTAAGAGCATGACCTCCTACGGCGCGTTCGTGGATCTGGGCGGCGTTGACGGCATGGTACATAAGACCGAGCTGTCCTGGACTCCCATCGCATCCCCCGCCGACGTGGTTTCCGTCGGTCAGGAGATCACCGTATTCGTCAAGAGCTTTGATGCGGAAAAGAAGCGCATCTCTCTTGGCTACAAGACCGATGACACCAATCCTTGGTACCTGTTCACGGGCAAGTACGCCGTAGGCGACGTAGCGTCTGTGAAGATCGTCAACATGATGCCCTTCGGCGCATTTGCCGAGATCGTGGACGGCGTGGACGGATTGATCCACATTTCTCAGATCGCTCTAGAGAAGATCGGAAAGCCCGCCGATGTCCTGAAGCTGGGTCAGGTGGTAGACGCAAAGATCATCGCCATCGACGAGGAGAACCAGAAGGTAAGCCTCTCCATTCGCGCCCTGCTGGAAGAAGCTCAGGCAGCGGAGGAGGCAATGCCCGAGGAATTTGCTGAGGAAGCAGAGACTGTAGAAGAATAATTTGACCCATATCCCCCAAGATCAATTCATGTCTTGGGGGTATGCTATAAAAATCAGAAAGAAGGAAAAACACATGAAAAAACTGTTATGTCTTTTGTTGTGCCTTTTGATGATCGTCGCAACCTTTGCCGCTTGCGGAACGAAGGATGAGACGGTCGGCGAAACCGAAACCACCACCGAAAACAACGCGGAAACCACCGATCCCGCACCTACTGTCACCGAGACGAAGAAATTCTACGGTTTGTTCATCGAGGGCATAGTGGAATACGTGAAGGACTCCGCGGGACGCCTGACTGCCGTTTGGATGCTGGACTCGGAAACCTTGACGCGCTCGGGCGCATACTCCGACGAGCTGAAGCCTTGGATCGAATTCGTTTACGGTACGGACGGCAAGATCACCGAATGCTCGGATATGACCGTCACCTACGACGGACAGGGTAACGCTACCATGGGCGAGGGCGAGTCCGCGATGTCTGTAATCATCGAATATCACGCAAACGGCTCGGTCAAGAAATTCGCGGGAACCAGAACGGACAGTAATAGCAGCTACACCACGGAATACTGCTTTGACGAGCAGGGACGCTTCGCTTCCTTTGGCGGAATCGAAATCGAGACCGATGGCAATAACACCGTCACGGAAAAGTCGACCTATAACTTCACCTACGAAACCAACAAGGTTTCCGTATCCGTCGTATACAACGACGTTCCTGTAGACGGAATGTCCCTCGTAATGGAATTCGACGCCGAGGGCAGACCCGTGAAGGTACTGTCTAGCGAGGGCGAGGAGACCGACGAAGTAGGTTGGGTCTGGAACGGCAAGCAGCTTGCCTCTTACTACGAGTACGGAACAATGTCCGAGGGTAGCTCCGACGGTCAGGGAACATCCGTTACCTACAAGGACGAAACCTTCTTCACCTACGACGCAAACGGCAACCTGACGAAGAAGGAGAACAAGCGCGACGGCGTACTGAAGGAGTATACCCTCTACACCTACAACGCGGCAGGTAAGATCCTTTCCGAGAAGGATTATAACGCGGAAAACGTAGAGCAGAGCTCTGTTACCTACGAGTATGACGCACAGGGTAACCTGCTGACCAAGACCCGTACCAAAAATACCGGATATATCGAAGTAACCGATAGCGAGGGTCGGACGATCCGCAAGGTTGTAAGAAACGACTTTACAAACATCCCCGGTATTGGCGATGGATATGATCTGCAAGAGCGCCTTTACAATTACGACGTACCCGCAGGCGCAAACTACACCGAGATTCGCAAGGAAAAGAACAGTCGCTATATGGCAAACGGAACGCTCGTGGAAGCAGACGAATATTGGGAAGTCGGCTATTACAAGCTCCATGAAAGCGGCTATTGGTCTGAACAAGTGGACGAAGCCACGGGAGAATTCCTCTCTAACGGAGAAATAAGTTGCGACCGATACGGTAACTATCTGATTACTGAGGGCGGTACCACTACGGGTATCCGTTACTACCAGAAGTACTGTGGCGACGACGGCAGAATCTTCTACTACACCGCCGAGGGTGTTCAGACCTACGTCACCGCGGCATAATCAATCACACAAAAACGCTTGTGGCTTTAGGGTCGTACCCTAAGGACCGTTTTCAGGAATACGGTATATCTCAAAAGAGATATACCGTATTTTTGTGTTTGTGGACACAAAGGCAGTGCTTCGTGTGTCTTAATTAAAGACTACAACCAAATTTCCGTCTGCTTGCAAACAAATAGGCTTGTACCAACCAAGGCTCCCTTGTGTAAAGGGAGCTCCGCCGCAGGCGGTGAGGGATTGTCTTTTGCGAAATTTTACTTTTACAACCCCTCCGTCAGCCTTCGG
>JAFTPX010000048.1 GCA_017463065.1 Clostridia bacterium | reverse complement strand
TCCTTTGTGCTTTTTGTAAAGTTACGGATCTCGCCGTCGTGATCGATGGCGATCATATCCTCGATGCGACAGCCGTATCTTCCTTCCAGGTAGATTCCGGGTTCTACGGTAACCACGTTTCCTCGGCGAAGCACCGCGTTTTCATCCGCGCGGGAGGAGAGGGAAGGGGCTTCGTGGATATAAAGTCCCACACCGTGACCAAGGCTATGTCCGAAGCAGGGACCGTAGCCCGCCTCGCGGATGACGCTTCTGGCGATTTCGTCCGCATCTCGACAACGGATGCCCTCATGGATCCGCTCCAAGGCGGCGCGCTGCGCCGAGAGAACGGTATTGTAAATCTTTTTCATTTCCTCGTCGGCTTTTCCGATGACCACGGTACGGGTCATGTCCGAGCAGTAGCCGTTTACCATTGCGCCGAAGTCCATGGTGAGGAAGCCTGCTTCCAGTTTGATATTTCTCGGTGTTCCGTGGGGGAGAGAGGACGCCTTGCCTGAGACGGCAATGGTTTCAAAGGCGACTCCCTCCGCCCCGTTCTTGCGCATAAAGAATTCCAACTCCAATGCCACGTCCCGTTCGGTGACATTGGGGGAGAGAAAGCCGAGAATATGCTCAAAGGCGCGGTCAGTGAGGGCTTGGGCTTGGGCGATCCGTTCCAGCTCGTCAGGGGTTTTGATCATGCGGAGATCCTTGAGAAGCTCTGAGGCTCCCGTTGCCAGTGTGCAGTCGGAGATCGACTGGGAAAACCGCTGAAAATCCGCGCAGGACAGGGAAGCGTCCTCCAACGCCACTTGGCGAATGCCGTTGTCATGGATCAGACGGTTCAATTCCTCCAGCATGGTTCCTTGGGGGCGGAGGACCTCAAATTCCCTGACGGTGGCTGTTGCCGCCTCGATATAGCGGAAATCGGCAAGCAGATAAGCCTTGGTGGGGGTGACGAGGAGATAACCGTCGGTATAGGCGAAGTCCGACAGATACCGTTGGTTCAGCTCCGAGGAGAGGATGGCACCCTCCACCCCGAGGGCGGAGAGGGCATCTTGAAATCGTTGCAGATGGGTCATGTTATGCTCCTTTGGCGACGAGCCACATTTGCTTCATGGCAAAGGCATCCTCCGCCATGGTTCCCGCCGACTCGCAGATGATTCTGGGGGCGACGCCCTCGCGGACGATCGCCTCGGCGAGAGGCTCAAAGGTAGGACCGTATACGGTATCCTCAAAGGTCAGGTGCTTTTTCTCTCCTGCCTTCGTGTACTCGATCTTGGAAAAGTGGCAATGAAGGTTATAGGCGTATTCGTCGCCGAGGGTGGTGCCGATCTGATCAAAGACGGCACGGTAGCTGTCGCAGTCGGGGAAATATCCGCCGATGTTGCGGGCGTTCAGATGCCCGAAATCCACCACGGGGCAGTACAGGGGGGAGAGCTTGCAAAGGGTCAGCACCTCATCCAAGGTTCCCAGCTGATTGATCTTTCCCATGGTTTCCAGTCCCATACGGATGGTGGTGTTGCCGTTGACCTCCAGATTTTTGGTCAGGGTATCGGCGGCAAGCGCCATGGCTTCCTCTCGTGTGATCTTGGCGGCACTGCCCGTATGGATGACGATGGTGTCGGCACCCAGACAGTCGGCGGCGTGAAGGGAACGGGAAATGTAGTCAATGCTCTTGAGCCGCTTTTCCTCCTCAATGCCCGAGAGGGAAATGAAGTAGGGGGTGTGGAGGGACATGAGGATCCCGTGCTTTTTTGCCTCCTCGCCGATCTTGCGTAGGGTGGTTTCTCCCGCGGTCAGACCGTTGCCTGCTTGATATTCATAGGCATCCAGTCCTTTTTTGACTAACCACGCAGGGGCTTGCAAGGTAGATTTCAGTCCTTCGTTGTAGAAGGATTCGCTGTTTCCTCCCGGTCCGAAGGTGGGGTGTGTGACGGTATTCATAACGATCCTTTCTCGGAGTGCGTCGATTGCCCTCCGTGGGTTTTCCAATAGTTGCGGATATAGGGCTTTTCAAGCCACCGCTTGAATCGGAAAAACAGGGTGGTTTTATCCTTGATGGGGGGGACGATGATGGAGATCATGTCCAGACGGTGGACAGCAAGGGTGTCGGTGAGAAGCTGATCCCCAAGGCCTGCCGTATTTTCGGGGGAACTTCCCATAACCTTCATTGCCTCCAGTATGGTTTTGCTACCCGGCTTGCCGCTGTCGGGGTAGGCGGGGAGTCCCAGCGTTCGGTTGAACAACTCCACGCGGGGGGGATGGTTGTTGGAAATGAGGGCGGCACGGATGCCGTTTGCCTCCAATGCGGCGAACCACTCTTGGATCCGTTTGTCGGGCTCGGGCTGCTCGTAGGGCGCAAGGGTGTTGTCGATATCAATTAAAAGCGCTTTGATGCCGAGCTTGTTCAGAAATTCGGGGGTGACGTTCGCAAAGGTGTCGAATATGTAATCGGGGGTCAGCAGATAGGAAAGCGTGTGTCGTTTCTTTTTCATAACAAATCCTTTTCCGTGTGAGTTCTTGCTATTATTTTACCATAGAATCGGAAAATACGCAATAGAATAAAAAAATTAAAAAATTTTTGCGTAAACACTTGACAAAACAGAATTCTTGTGGTATTATATTAAGGCAGTTTTCCGCAAGAGGATATGCGAGTGTAGTTCAATGGTAGAATCCCAGCCTTCCAAGCTGGTCGCGTGGGTTCGATTCCCATCACTCGCTCCAGAGCATAAATGGCGCATTCCGATGCGCCATTTATGCAGTAAAAAGAATGTGCCTTTAGCTCAGTCGGATAGAGCAACTGCCTTCTAAGCAGTAGGTCAGGGGTTCGAATCCCTTAAGGCACGCCATATGGAGGGATTAGCGCAGTTGGTTAGCGCGTCAGGTTGTGGCCCTGAAGGCCGTGGGTTCGAATCCCATATCTCTCCCCAAAAAACAGACGGTGTAATAGGGTTGCACCCTAAAGGACAGTTTTACTTGCCGACAGAAAAAAGGACAGAGATGTTTCCATCTCTGTCCTTTTTCACACGCCTTGCCCCGCAAGGTGTAATGTGTTACAGCTTGTATGTGTACTATCGGGTTGTAAAACAATGCAAATTCACATTACTTGCGGGGTAAAAAGTTTAAACGCGGATTCTGACATAACGTAAATATCGGACTTGTTTTTTCGCACGCCTCTACTCGAAACAAAACCGTTTTCATCCAAGCCGGCGATTACGCAAGGTTTCCCTTTGATCAAAACGATGATAATTTCGTTATCCTTTGGATAGGGTTTTACCAAAACCTTTTTTACAGGCATCCCCGCAATATATCCAATGGGATAAAATTGAACCCAGTATACTGTTTTATCTTCCTCACAATGAATTTGTGTAGCCTTTGTTGCCAACTCATTAGATTGATAAACCCTGTATTTTTGACCTGCCACAGTAAACTGAACCGTCTTAAATAACTCGTTTTCCTCAACACATACACCATATTTTTTGTAGGCAGCATACACTGTGAGATTTTCTTCGCTAATACATTCCATAATATCACTGACGCTGCAGTTAAGCGCTGAACATATTCTGGCAATTGTGTCGGTTGTAATCGTTTCGTTTTTAGACATTTTTGCTATAACTCTGGAACTGATTCCGGTGAGTGCGATCAAATCGCTTTTGTTCATATTCTTGTCAACCAATAATTTCCATAGCTTACTGTAATCAATATACATACGTTCATCTCCTTTCTATAAACAGTATAACACAAATCGCAAGAATTGTCAATATAAATTTACTAAAGTAAATATTTTTTGTCTTTAAAATAAAAACATTGCGAAAAGTAAAAATGAGTAGCGCATCTGCATTAAGGTAAGTTCAGATAACGAAGTGAAATAAAAATATACGGATCTTATTTTAAACGGACTGTCAAAAGCAATGCAAAGGCACTTTTGACACTATCTTTTCAAAAGTTATTTGCTTACCTTCCGGGAGGTAAAAAATGCCTCCCCTGTGTAAGGGGAGGTGGCTTGCGTGGCAAGACGGAGGGGTTGTAAAAGTAATATTTTTCTACAAAACAATCCCTCACCCGACTCCGTCGGGAGCTCCCTTTACACAAGGGAGCCTTTTTTGTTCGCCTATGACTTATCAATTTTCCTGACAAGCACTGCATTTGTGGACACAAATGCAAAATACGGCACACCTCTTTCGAGATATACCGTATTTTTGAAAACTGTCCTTTAGGGTACAACCCTATCGCACCGTCTGTTTTTTACTTTTTCCCTTTTCACTCTTCACTATTTTGTGTTCGGAACCCAAACAGTATGTCCGCGCCTTGGAAGAATTCTGCCGAGGAGCGGAGATGATTTATAACGCGATATTTTTCAGAAAATCCGATTGCGCCAGATAGGGTGCTTCGATCTTATATCCCTTGCTTTTCAAAATGCGGAATTTGAAATCCAGCAGTTCCATGGGAACGTAGAGCAGGGATGCTACTTGAAAGAAGGAATATTCGGTGGTGTTGAGTAATTCCAACAGATCCTCGTCCGAAATCAACAGCTCCGCGGCAAAGATATTCGCCTCGTATTCGGTGAGCTTGGAGGTGTCGAACAGCTCCACCTCGTGCAGGCTTTTCATAGCGGACAGCATGTCCGTATGGAGGATTGCGTGCCCAAGCTCGTGGGCGCAGAGAATTTTATGGATGATCTTGTCGGTTTCCGCATTCAAAACAATGGTTTTAATGCGGGATTGGTAAAAGAAAAACGCTTTGAGCTGCCTGCCGAGCTCTTTATATTTGACACCGATATGCAAAGCATCGCACAATTGGAAGGGATCTCGCGTTCCGTATCGCCGGGTCAGGGCGCAAACCCGTTCGCTGATATAGTCAATATTGGGCATTCCACACCTCCTTTACGCAATCGTCCGCAGTCACGTCTGATCCTTTGCCTTGGGGCGGCGCACCCGACTTTTGGGGGTGAACTTGGTTCTCGCTTCGGCTTTGGATTCCAGATAAATTTCCATGAGAGACTGAAAAAAGATCTCCTTTGCTTCCTCGTCCAGTTCGCCTCCCGCAAAGAGCGCGGACGCCCGATCCAGCACCTCCGAGGCTTCTTTTGCTCCCTTGGCACCGTATTCGTTCTTGACGTTCGCAAGAAAAATATCCTGATTGATGTTGGCTTTTGTGTCGGTTTCCTCTTCTTCCAACAGATAGCTGACTGATACGTTCAGGGCTTCTGCCAGCTTTTTGATATTGCTCGTTCTCGGAATGATCCCTGCCTGCTCGTAGGTATACAGCGAGCGCTCGGTAATTCCTGTTTTTGCGGCAAGCTCGGTTTGTGACAAATTCAACGTCAGACGGGCTTGCTTGATTTTTTCACCAAATGTCATGGTGTATCCTCCCAAAGAAAAAATAAAAAACTTCCGATTAGATATTGACAAACTTCCGAATTTGTGCTATAATACAAACCAGAACATAACTTCCGATTAATATTGTATCATAGAATCAGGGTTCTGTCAAGCGTTTTAAGAAAAAAGGAGGAAAATTTGTTTATTGAGGTAAGGAGCGAATACGACAAAGGAAAACTGTTATTCAAATGGGATCCCGAGCGAAATCTGGTCAGCGTGGTATCGAAGGATACGCTGTACTGTGTGGAATTGGGTCGGGACGAGAGAAAAGGGAATTACAGAATTGTAGAGAAGACAGCCAAGAAGATCGTATAAAGCAATAGGAGTTTTGTGGAGCTGCGAGACAGCCGAAAAACATGTAAAACGTGTTTTTCGGCTGTTTTTTATTGAGCAAACCAAATTTTTGAAAGGAGATGACGTATTGGACGCAGTGGAACGTAGGGAGCGGATCATCAGGATTCTGATGTTACGGGGACAGACGTCCGTCAAGGAGCTTGCGGAGCAGACGGAGGTTTCGGAGCGAACGATCTTACGGGACGTGAATTTTTTAAGTCAAAGTGTACCCATTACTACGGTTTCAGGGCGGTACGGCGGGGTGTGCATTGCCGATTTCGCCGACGTATGCCGACCTGTTTTGCGGGAAGCGGAGCTTGCGCTTTTGCGGAAGATCATCTCGGATACGGAGAAGGGCTCTGCCTGTTCCTTGAGCGCATCCGAGCTTCAATTGCTGAGGGACATGGTTACAAAAAATTCAAATCAAAAACACAAGAAAGGGAAAAAAGGATGAGTCAAAAAGAAAAAGAACTGTTTTTACAGATATGCGCCCATCGGAATCCCGACACGGGAAGGATCGAGGGGCTTTTGGACGAAGGGTATGCCACGCCGCAGGTACTCGGCTGGTTATTTGCAAACCGTATGGCGGCGGTGGCATACGGCGTGTTGAAGGAGAGGGAGCTGCTTTCCAAGCTTGACCGAGAATTTCGGAATTCGCTGAGAAATGCCCTCCTGTTGAATGAGAGAATCCATGCGGACTATTTCCGATGTATCGAGGAATTGACCGAGGTGTTGGAGGGATGCGGGATTCCGTATGCGCTTTTGAAGGGGGCATATCTTTGCCCCTCGCTTCCTTCGGGGTATCGTATCTCCAACGACGTTGACATTCTGGTTGCGCCCGAGGCTGTGGGAGCGGTATCGGCTTGGCTGAGATCGGCTGGCTTCCGTCAAGGATCGATGAGGAACGGAGTGTTCGTTCCTGCCACACGGCGGCAGATCATTGAATCGAAAATGACGCGGGGAGAAACGGTGCCCTTTTTTAAGGCGGTGGGGCTTCCTTTTTTGGAATATCTGGAGGTGGATCTCAACTTCTCTTTGGATTTCAAGAACAGTGAGGACGGGATTCTCAAGGGGATGCTTTCCCGCGGGGCATTGCGGTCAGCGGGCGAGCTTCGGGTGCGAACCCTTGACCGCTATGATTTTCTACTGCACCTTTGCGCCCATTTATATAAAGAGGCGACCACGCTTCCTTGGATTCGCATGAGACGGGACATGACCTTCTATAAATATTGGGATATCTACGGTCTGTTGTGGGAGTATTCCGAGGCGGAAAAGAGGGAACTGCTGGCGCGGGCGTCGGAGATCTGCATGAATCGGGAGCTTTTTTACTGTCTTGACAGTCTGGACGCATTTTTCGGTACGGAAAATCTGCCGAAGGGTGTGGATCGGAAGGACTTTGGGGTAGTGATTGCTCCCGCGGAGAGAAAGCGGTATCGGTACGTAGAGTCCGATCCCGTAAAGCGGTTCTTCTCCACGGATCGGGTATCGCTTCTGGAGGAGGTAACGGAATGAAAAAGCTGAGAATGAAGCCACACGGCGAGAAGGGACTGCTCTTTACCTTTTGCGGCTTGGACGGTTGCGGAAAAAGCAGTATGATCGGGCGGCTACAGGAGGCTCTTGCCGCGGAAGGCCATGAGCTTGTGCTAATCAAACAGCCCACCCCCGCCTTTCGAGGGACCGATATTTTTCGAACCTATATGGATGCGGAGGACCCAAGCCAATACGATTATCGGGCGCTGTCCCTTGCGGCGGCGGCAGACCGCATTCAGCATGCGTGGCAAGTAATCTTACCCGCGCTGAGAGAGGGAAAGGTCGTGATTGCCGACCGTTACGTGTATTCCTGTCTTGCCAATTTGCGGGCAAGGGGGTATACGAAGGACCGATGGCTGTACGAGATTGCTGAGGCGCTTCCTAAGCCCGATCTTGCCTTTTTTCTGGATCTTCCCGTGGAAACGGCGGTGGCACGGGTTCGATCAAGACCCGAGGAGCGGGATCACTATATCGATATGCCTCTCCAATACCGCTTGCGGGAGGAATACCGAAGCATCTGCAAAAAAAACGGAGGAAGTTTGGTTCCCTCCGACGGGAGCATCGAGGAAGCGTTTGCTACCGTTCAAGCCTATGTAAAAAAACAATTGGGAGGAAAGCAATGAATCAAATAACACAGAAAACACTGGAGCTGTTGGAACAGCTTTGTCATTTTCGGGTCACGGATTGCTCCATGAGTCTTTTGGGAGATCTGGCGTTGGACAGTCTGCGGATGGTCACGCTGTTGGTGATGATCGAGGATACCTTCGGAATCGAGCTGGACGAGGGAGATATGAATCCTTTTGCGCTTCTGACAGTGGCGGATGTGATCCGACTGGTAGAAGTTTATGCGGAGCGAAAGGAGGGTCAACATGGCTGAATCTGTCGCACTGCCGTTCTTTGTACCTGTTTTTGCTACGGTGCAGGGAAGCGTGGCAAGCTGTCTTGCGTTGGCGCAGCATCCCGACGGATACCGCGCCATTCTAAATCAATGTACCACCGTTACCTGCAAGAGAAGAACGTGGGAGAAAATCAGCACGCCCGATGTGTTCATTTCCGGGGTGGCTCCCCGAAACTTTAAGCAATTGCAAACATACACCGTCAGTCTGCGGTATGCCTCGCGGTTTGCGGGGGAAGTCATCAAACAAATGCTGAACGATGGCTATTACGTAAACTATACAAAAATCGACGATTTTTATCTGCCGGGGAAAAGCTGGTACGGGACGAGGCATATGCCTCATGATGGAATTATCTGCGGTTACGATGAGGCGGACAAGACCTATAGCGTTGCCGCCTACGATATTAACTGGGTTTTCACTTTGATCCGTATTCCTCAGGACTGTCTGGCGTTGGGGATCGAGGCTTGTTTGGCGGAGGGAGAGTATGGGGATCTGATCGGGGTGAAGGTGAAGGAGGTCCCGATTCCGCTGGACCTGAAGCAGATCGGCAAACGAATGAAGCTTCATTTGGATTCCTCACTGGAAATCTATCCGCCGAATCAAAACGGAAAGGCGTATGGCTTGGTGGTTTACGACTATCTGATGCGATATATGGAGGATCTGTACGAGGGACGCGTTTCCTATGAAAAAATGGATTGGAGAGTGCTCCGCCCGATTTGGGAGCACAAGAAATGTATGCTGGATCGGATTCGGGCGGTGGAGGAAGAGTTGGGTTGGACGAATACACTCAGTGTTGCCTATGAGCCCCTGTTGGAGCAAGCGGACCATTTGCGGATGATGTACGCCTTGCACCACCGAAAGCGAAGGGATTCCGTCTTGCCTCGGATTCGTGAGGGACTGGCAAGGATCAAGGAATCGGAAACAGCGATCTTGAATGAATTTGTTGAACAATTGGAGAATTACTGAATCATGATCTTATGGAACAAATTGAAAGCAAATATGATGAGATATCGATGGGCGACCGTAGAGGAGGGGGAAGCCGTGATGACCTACGAACAGCTTTGCGTATTTGCGGAGAGGTTCGGCGAGCGGCTGACGGAATCCTGCTACGGGATTCTTTGCCGCTCCGAGATGGCGGCGGCAATGGCGTTGCTTGCCTGCGTGGCGGCGGGAAAGACCGCCGTGCCGATGCCCTCACGATACGGCAAGGAGTCGTATCTAAGCATTCTGGATCGGGCAGATCCTCCTTGCGTAATCACCGACTGTTGCGGAGAGCTGACGATTCTGCCTATGGAGCCAAAGGAAGAGCCTGTCTTCTCTCATCCTTCCCCAGCGGTGATTCTATTTACCTCGGGAAGCACGGGAGTTTCCAAAGGTGTGATGCTGAGCGAAGAAAATCTGCTGACGAACCTGCGGGATATTTCCTCGTATTTTCCTGTCACAGAGAAGGATACCGTGCTGATCTCCCGTCCGATCTATCATTCCTCGGTGCTGACGGGTGAGCTTTTTACCGCGCTTTTGCACGGCTGTCGGATCGTTTTTTCCTCCGAGGCGTTCCAGCCGTCGGGGATGTTGCGCTTGATGCGGGAAAAAGGGGTTACCGTGTTCGGGACGACCCCCACGCTTGCGGCGACCTTGGCACGGTTTTGCCATGGCGGCGTGGAGGGGGTGCGCCTGCTGTCAATCAGTGGAGAGCGGATGACCGACGGGGTGGCAGGACGGATCCGAGGAGCCTTTCCCAATGCCGCGGTCTATTGCGGCTACGGCTTGTCGGAGGCGTCCCCCCGCGTGGCGTATCTGCCCCCTGAGCTGTTTGATACCGATCCTACCTGTACGGGAGTAGCCTTGCCGTCGGTTCGAGTTCGTGTAGTGAGACCCGATGGCTTGGATTGTGAGCGCGGAGAGGTGGGCGAGGTTCTCGTGAAGGGCGCCAGTGTTATGCGGGGGTATCTGGGGGATCCCGAGCGCACTGCCCGTGTTATTCGGAAGGGTTGGCTTCATACGGGGGATCTTGGCTATATCGGCAAAAACGGAAGGCTGTATATTCAAGGTCGAGCCGACGACATGATCATTCGAGCGGGAATGAACAGTTATCCCGCGGAGATTGAAAACGCCCTGTCCGCCGACGAGCGGGTGGAGGAGCTTGCCGTGTATGGATATGAGGAGGGTGGAACCCAACAGATTGGGCTGAAGATAAAGGGGCGTTTTTCCTCGGTGGAGGAGGTTGCTCGGCTTTGCCGAGCATGTTTGCCCGCCTATCAGATTCCCTCGCGGGTGGAATTGGTGAATGAATTTCCCCGAACCGCCAGCGGAAAACAACGAAAACCGTAAAATAAAAGACAGAAAAAGGAGAAAAGAATGTTGACTGAAATTGAACATGAGAAAAAAATGATGCTCACGGAGGAGGAATACGCGCGTCTGACGCGGCTGTTGGTCGGTGGCGACGTCAAACGCTATGAGCAGACCAATTTTTATTACGATACGGCGGACGACGGGTTGCGCAAGCGAAACGTGACCTTGCGGATCCGCCTGAAAAACGGGAAGCTGATGGGCACGAGAAAGACCCATTTTGCGGGGAATCTGTATAGTGTGGAGGAGCACTTCCGCGTTGCGGAATTACCCGTCGGCTTTTGCGTGGATCATGAATACGTGCGGTTGAAGGGATCCTTGCGTACGGAGCGGACAGAGATCCTGTTGACGGAAGGGGTTACGCTGTTTTTGGATCGTAACTCCTATCTGGAGGTTACGGACTATGAGCTGGAGCTGGAATATACCTCCGGCGAGGCGGTGGCGGAGGGAGTGATGCTTCTTCTTCGCCATCTGATTGGACGAAAAGCGGCGACACTCTCCGAATGCAAATCCGAGCGGTTTTTCCGCCGACTGACTTCGGGGGAAAGGAGGGAAGCCTATGCGATCCATTCTTGATGAATTAGATAAGCTTCGCGGGGGAGAGCCTGCCGTGATCGACCTTACTAACAGTAATCGGTATCGGTTGCTTGTTCAAGAGCAAAACGGAGAAAAGACCGCCTATTATTTTGCCGTTCCCATTTACCGTCGGCGGGATCGCAAGCTGTTGGATTTTCGGTTTGAGGAGGTGGACGGAGAGAGTCGTTTCTATGGCAGTAACGCTTGTGTGACCGCTTCCCGATCTGTTACCCTGCAAAATCGGGAGGGCAGCTGCCGAATTCCCATGCCCGAGGGGTATGAGCGGCGGGACGGATCTTGCGTGTGCTATCGGGGAGTGGAATTGTACCCCACCGCCAACGGCATCGCCTGTCGAGTCACCCCCGAGGAGGGCAATCAATTTTCCTTTTCCATCTATACGGACAAGCCTTTTCTATGTGTGAAAAACAACAAAAAATATTTCGCCCTGATGAGCGAGCAGTTCCGCCCCTTTATGACGGTTTCTTGCATCGGCGCGGAGGACGGGAAAGGAGAGGTGATCGCACCCGCCGAGATTACCTATCAAACGAAAAGTGAGACGGAGTTTTCCGTGTGCGTCTACACCAAGGAGTCGCGGGCGGCAAGTATCCTGTTTGAGATCAATCTCCACGTGGAAAAGCTATTTCAGGATACCACCGTGGAGAGCAAGCATCCCAATCGTAATAACGCCTACGGCGGTACGGCGTTCCTCGGCTCCTGCGATTCCTTCGGGGAGCAATGGCTCTATACCCGTATCCTGTTTTCTCCTATGCGGGATCTGTCCCGTGCCGAGGTGCGGAGCGTGGTGCTGTATGATCCCGTATTTAATGACAGTGCGCTTTCTCTTGCGGCGTTCGACTTGTCCGTTCGCTTTTGTAGCTTTGCTTCCAATTGGAATAACAAAAAAGTAGTGGGCGGGGAGGTGGCTCGATCGGAACGGATTGACGGATATCAGCGGCTTGATCTGACTGACCTACTGACGAAAAACGGCAAGCTTGTGAACAAAAGCGAGGGGGTGGTTCTGAAGGGAGCGGAGCGGGACGGAGGGTTTTGCGTTCTGTCCACGGGAGATAATTTCTACGCGCCTCAGATTCTTGCCATCCGCTACCGCAATACGCAAGAAACGGTAATCGGAAAGGAGAAGCCATGAGAGAACAGGGATGGAAGCCGCAGGAGATCGTTCTTGCGCCCGAGGAAAGAGCCTTGAAGCTTGCGCCTACGGTGGCGGGGATGTCGGCAGGGAGGGAAACGCGCGCCTTTTGTGTGGAGTACG
>JAFTPX010000030.1 GCA_017463065.1 Clostridia bacterium | reverse complement strand
GCCTTTAAGGCATAAGCTTGTATTTACAATCGACCGAACCTGTCCTGATGAACCGTTAGAATCTTCTGTCTTTATTAGGAGAATCAATCGTCGTTATAACGGTTGGAAGGATATTTCTTTTAAGCAATTTATTTCTCTTTTTAAAAAAGGAGATATGGTTATACATGATGAATACGACAGCAAGCTAACAAATTGGAAAATGATCCAGCTTAATTCAAACACGAGTCGGTCAAATATCGAACTTTTCATAACAGATATTATTGATATAGCTTGTTACGAATGAAATAGACGCTAGGAGTCACAGTCAAATTCTTATTTATCGAATAGCTAACGTCGACAGACCCCATAAATCTGTCGGCGTTAATTATTTGTTTGCCGCATATCAACTAAAGCAATTTGATTTGTGATTTCTCCGATAAGGATAACACCCATTCCGCATTGGCTTTTTTGTTTGATAAAAATTCAAGAAAAACCCATCTTAATTCTTCAAAATCTCCAGAATCAACCCAAAGAAGCGTTCAAAGGAATCCTTATTCAACGCTTCGTCAGGAGAATGGAGGTCAAGGACTACGGGACCACAGGAAAGCATATCCATATCGGGAATTGCCTCCTTAATGATACCGCACTCCAGACCCGCGTGAATCACCTCTACCTTCGGATCCTTCCCGTACAGCTTCCGATACGCCGCGGTGTATTCCCTGCGAATCTCGGAGTCCTCCGCATACGCCCAACCGGGATAGCGGTTATAGTGGCGAACCGTACCGCCCAGCCGCTTGGCGTAAGCATCAAGAGAAGCGGCAGACGCGTCGATCTGAGAATCTCTTCCTGAGCGAGAGGAAAAGACAACTTCTACGCCGTTTTCCACGGTATCAACAATGCCAAGATTACGGGAAAACTCTACAAGCCCCGACAGTGCGGGATTTGTCTCAAACACGCCGTTTGCCACCGTAACCAGCAAAAACGCAACTGTTTCGGTGCTCTCTCGGTCAAAGGATTCGCCAACCGCATCCGCAATCGGCTCTGCCGTCAAGGTAAAGCCACGGTCGTCGGCAAACAGTTCCGCCTTTATTTCCTTGGAAATACGTTCCACCAGCTCCATTGCTCCCTCACGGTTTTCCACACAGACAACCGCCTCCGACTCACGGGGAATGGCGTTGTCCTTAGTGCCTCCATGAATCGAAACCAGTCGAAGGTCTCCGAATTCCTCCGAAAGCGTCCACAGAACCCGTCCCATCACCTTGTTGGCATTGGCTCTGCCGCGGTGGATATCCTCACCCGAATGTCCTCCCGCCAAGCCCGTCACACGGAGCTTCAGCAAGGGGGCGACACAAGCCTCCTTCCTCGCGGGCAACGTCAAAGTGGAACGGAGTCCGCCCGCGCATCCAACGGTAATGGTGTGCTCGTCGGCACTATCCATATTGAGCATTTTACGAGCATAAATCCGACTGTAATCAAATGCCTTTGCCCCGTCAAGACCCACCTCCTCGCTGGAGGTAAATAAGCATTGCAAAGCGGGATGCTCCTCCGAAGCACCGTCCAACAGTGCAAGCATGGCTGCAATCGCAACGCCGTTATCGGCGCCAAGTGTCGTACCCTCCGCGCGGATCCAACCGTCCTTTTCATAGAGCTTCAAGGAATCCCGCAAAAAATCGTGGGGCACGCCCTCGTTCTTCTCACACACCATATCGGTATGACCCTGCAAAAGAATAGGCGACTTGCTCTCATAGCCCTTGCTTGCGGGAAGATTGATCAGCACGTTATTGGTAGAATCTCTATGATACGCCAGCCCTCTCTCCTCGGCAAATGCAACCAGATAATCCGCAATCTTTTCCTCGTGATAAGAGGGACGCGGAATGGCGGAAATCGCCTCAAAATAGTGCATCAAGGACGGGTACGCAAACTTTTCACCTAACATGATTTTCTCCTTTATTGAAACGGGGGCTTGACTTTACACGGCAAGCCCCTCTGCATTATGCTTTTCTTCTGACTCTGGACAGATCGATCACCCCGTCGGGCATATGATCCAGATACTGCAAAATCTTTCCCGTGCCCAGTGCAACGCACTTGACGGGATCCTTTGCCACTCGGGTACGGATCTCGATCACGTCTGCCATCAGGCGATCCAAGCCGTATAGCAAGCTGCTTCCGCCCGTCAGAACGATCCCGTTTTTCAGCACGTCGCCCACCAGCTCAGGGGGCGTTTTTTCGATCACCGAGCAAATGGCATCGAAGATCGCCGAGATCGGTTCCATCATCGCCTCCAGCATTTCCTTGGAGGAAAGGGTGATGACCTTGGGCAAGCCTTGGATCAGACACCGACCCTTGACCTCCATAGTCTTGGCTTCCCCGTGCTCGTAGACCGCGCCAATGTGGAGCTTGATCTGCTCCGCGGTTCGCTCACCAATGGCAATATTATATTTTCTGCGCACGTAACGCATGATCGCTTCATCGAATTTATCTCCCGCGATCTTAATGGATTTGGAAACCACGATGCCGCCGAGGGACACCACTGCCACGTCGGTGGTTCCGCCTCCGATATCCACAATCATATGACCCATGGGACTGTAAATATCGATTCCCGCACCGACTGCCGCTGCAACGGGCTCGGGAACGAGGTAGGTTTTTCTTGCCCCCGCATTGGTTCCCGCATCAATCACCGCCCGCTCCTCCACCTCGGAGATTCCCGTAGGAATACAGATCACCACCCGAGGAGGAAAGACCGAGTTCCCGCACGCGCGGCGAATGAAGTATTGGATCATCTTCTCGGTCACGTCATAACGGTTAATCACACCGTCGCGAAGGGGACGAACCACCTCAATGTTATTGGGATTGCGCCCCAACATCACCTGCGCATCCTTTCCGATCTTCGCAATGGTATCGGTATTTTTATCAACCGCAACCACAGAGGGCTCGTTCAGCACGATCCCCTTTCCCTCCACGTAGACGAGAACGGTTGCGGTACCCAGATCGATGCCGATATCCTTTGTCAACATTTGTTTGGCTTTGAAATGAAACATTTTATCCGCCTTTTTTGGACGTTCATTTTTTAATCTTATTTATATTATACAATGGTTTTCCGAAAAATGCAAGAGAATATTTTGGCGGAATTGGTCAATTTTGCGCAATACACAGACAAATCACCGCCTTGGCGCCTGCTTTTTTCATCAAATGGACGCCTGCCGCCATACTTGCGCCCGTGGTCACCACGTCATCAAGCAGAAATACGTACTTTCCACTGACCGAAAAAGCGGGATCCAGCAAAAAGAGGGATTGGATATTGCGAAAGCGACGATCCTTCCCCAGCTTTTTCTGCTCCTTGCCGCCCCGCTTCCGCCTGATGATCGGCACGTAAGGAAGCTCTGACTGGGCAGAAAGTGCTTGGCAAAGCAGATCGGACTGATCGAAGCCATAGGTTGCCGCCGCCCGCCGTCCTCTTGGCATGCTGACCAGCACCGCATCAGTTTTTCCATCCACGCCCAATGCCTTCAGCTCCTCCTTTACGGCAGGAAGCAATTCCCCTGCGAGAAAGGAACTGATCCGCCGACTGGGGCGGTGCTTGATCCGATAGATCATGCGATTTTGCGGCTCTCCCATTCGCCTGGGAGAATAAAACATGAGCTTCCGCAAGGACAGTGCGCCCGTTACGGACAAACCCTTCGGCATACAAGCACATTCCAATGCCGCACCGTAGCATTTGGGGCAAGGCTCTACCTTCACTTGATTCCACTTCATGCGACAAGCGGGACAAAAGGCATCTTTGCAAAAATCGTATTCCAGAAGTTGTCCGCATCCGCCGCATTTCCGTACAAACACAAACCGATCCAAAAACTCCCGCACCGTCATTGAACACCTCTGATGTCATTGACAACCAGTCGATCCGACAGTCCCGTATAGCGCATGGTCTGGCGGTTATTCCGCACCATTTCCGCAACGATCTCCTCTCTACCAACCAAAATCACCATGCTCTGGGCACGGGTCACGGCGGTATACAGAAGATTTCTTGACAGCAGCATAGATGCCGCCGAGCACATGGGAAGGATCACGATGGGATATTCACTTCCCTGACTTTTATGTACGGTCACCGCATAGGCATGCTCCAGATCCTCCAAAAGAGAGAAATCGTAGATTACCCGTCGATCATCGAAGAGAATGGTCATTTCGCTATCCTGCTGATCGATGCTCTCGATTACTCCGATATCTCCGTTAAAGATCCCGCTTCCCGTTTTGTCGTCGTAGGAACGGATCCAAAGCAATTCGTAATTGTTACGGGTCTGCATCACCCGATCTCCCTCGCGGAAGATCCGATCCCGAAACTTATATTCCTTCAGGTGCGGATCGGGAGGGTTCAAAGTTTGTTGCAACAGGACGTTCAAATTCTCCGTCCCCGCCTCTCCCTTACGGGAAGGCGTGATGACCTGTATGCCGTTTTTCGCCAGCTCGCCGTAGGTTCGGGGCAAACGGTTCTTACAAAGATCGGCAATGGTCATCGCAATCTCTCGGTCGCTTCCCCGCCGCAGAAAGAAAAAGTCGTTATCCTTCACGTCAAGTCTCGGCATTTCTCCTCGGTTGATAGAATGGGCGTTGGTAACGATCAGGCTTTCTCTCGCTTGACGGAAGATCTCGTTAAGGCGAACGGTGGCAAAGCGGTCGCTGGTAATGATATCGCTGAGCACGTTGCCCGCTCCTACAGAAGGAAGCTGATCTGAGTCGCCGATGACGATCAGTCGCGCACCAGGCTTGATCGCCTTCAGCAGAGCACACATGAGGGTGCTGTCGATCATGGACGCCTCATCCACGATAATCACCTGCTCATCCAGATGCTCCAGCTCGTTTCGCTGAAATACGTACTGTCCCGAGGGATCATAGGTCATTTCCAGTAGACGGTGCAGAGTCTTTGCCTCCATCGAGGTCGCCTCGGACAACCGTTTAGCCGCTCTTCCGGTAGGGGCGGCAAGCGCGATATCGTAACCCATACTATCAAAAATATGAATGAGGGCGCGAACTACGGTGGTTTTACCCGTACCCGGTCCTCCCGTCAGGATCATCACGCCGTATCGAAGAGCATCCGAAATGGCTTTCTTTTGAAGGAAGGCATAGTGGATCCCGCTTTTTACCTCCTCGTTTTCAATGAACCGATCAATATCTCTCAGATCGAGGGCGGCGCACATACGATCCAGCAAAACCAGCTTTTCCGCAATATATTTCTCCCCCTCATAGGCGGGGGCATCATAGATCATTTGCCGTTCTTGTTGTAGCACGTAGTGAAAGCCGCCGTTTTTCAACAGCATGGAAATCGCCTCGTCGGTTTTGTCCGTATCCACACCGAGAAGCTGCGCCGTGCTGTCCCGAAGCTTTTCTCTGGGCAGACACACGTGACCGTTCTGCAAGCCGTTTTGCAGTAAGACGTACCGCAACCCGCTCATGATCCGTTCGTAGTGATCCCCCTCAAAGCCGAGACTGCTCGCCATGGCATCGGCGCGCTCAAATCCAATTCCGTCCACCTCGTTGCAAAGACGGTAAGGATTCTTTTTAGCAACGTCCACCGCATTGCTTCCCCATTTTTTATAAATCTTGACTGTGGTAGCAACGCCAAAATAGTCACGGAAGAACATCATAGCGGAGCGGATCCCCGCCTGCTCCTTGAAGCTTTCGGAGGCGGCTAGAGCAATTTTCATGGAGATTCCCTTCAAGCTTGCCAGCCATTCGGGGTGATTCTCGATCACGTCAAAGCTATCCTCTCCGAACTCATCAATGATCCGTTGCGCCGTTTTGGGTCCGATCCCCTTAATGGCGCGAGAGGCAAGGTAACGAAGCATGGAAGCAGTATCGGCAGGCATGACCCGTTCATACTGGGAGACGGAAAACTGTCTGCCGTATTTGGGGTTATGGGTCCATTTTCCGTACACGCACAGATGGTCACCCGCGCCAATCATCGGCATAATTCCCACCACCGTGATCAGGTCGTCGTCATCGGTTGCCATATCGCAAATGGTATAGCCGTTATCCTCGTTGGTATAGATCACCCGCTCCACGCTTCCCTCCAGCCGTTGCAAGCCAAGGGTGTCCTTGCCGTATTCCTCTGCCATCGCTTCCCTTTCCTTTCTTTTCTTTTTTATTCTTCGCCCTTCCCTTCCATCACCCGACAGGACACACCGTAAATCCGACATGCCTCCACAAGGCGCGGATGCTCCGCAAGGGTCTTGGTGGTCAAAACGATCACCCTTGCCGAAGGGAGGGTAAAATACTGAGACAGCGCGTCACGGATCAGCAACTCTGCCGACTCCGCATCGCGCTGTGTCAGAATTTCCATTGCAATCATCAAATGCCGAGACCCGAACAGTCTCTGGGCAATCCATCGGATCATTCCGTAAAATCCCAGTACCGCAAAAAACGCCACCAGAATCTCCATGACCAATCTGAAGTACATCAAACCACCTCCTCGTGCCAGTATATGCCGAGGAAGGATTGGGGGTGAGGACAGAATGGTAAGCGATAGAAATCGCGATTACAGTCCCAGCTCCTGCTTCAGGGCATCCGCCATGTCGGTCTTTTCCCAAGGCAGATCGATATCCTCTCTGCCCATGTGACCGTAAGCGGCGGTCTGGCAGTAAATGGGACGGCGCAAATCAAAACGCTGAATGATCGCTGCGGGACGAAGGTCAAAGAGCTTGTCCACAGCTACGGAAATCGCCGCCTCGTCTACCTTACCCGTACCGAAGGTATCGATCATGACTGAAACGGGCTTTGCCACGCCGATGGCATACGCCACCTGAACCTCACAACGGTCGGCAACTCCTGCCGCTACGATGTTTTTCGCGATATAACGAGCCGCGTAAGAAGCGGAACGGTCCACCTTGGTGGGGTCCTTTCCCGAGAAGGCTCCGCCGCCATGACGGGAGTATCCACCGTAGGTATCAACGATGATCTTCCGTCCCGTCAGACCCGTATCTCCCGCAGGTCCGCCTACCACGAAGCGTCCCGTAGGATTAATAAAGATCTTGGTATTCTCATCCATCAGTGCCTCGGGCACGATGGGCGTAATGACCCGGCGGATCAGATCGGCGCGGATTTGCTCCAAGGTTACCTCCGCGCTATGCTGAGAGGAAATGACTACGGTATCTACCCGAACGGGGATGCCGTCGTGATATTCCACCGTCACCTGAGTTTTTCCGTCGGGACGGAGATACTCCAGCGTACCGTTCTTGCGCACCTCGGTCAAACGAAGCGCCAGCTTGTGCGCCAAGGAAATGGGCAGAGGCATCAGCTCCTTGGTCTCGTTGCAAGCGTAGCCGAACATTAAGCCTTGATCTCCCGCTCCCGTATCCATACCGTCGGTTTCTCCCTCCTTTGCCTCCAAGGACTTATCCACGCCGAGAGCAATGTCAGGAGACTGCTCGTGAATCGAGCTGAGAACCGCACAGCTGTCGCAGTCAAAGCCGTATTTGGCACGGGTATAACCGATCTCGCGAACCGTCTCGCGAACGATGGTCTGAATATCCACATAGGCATTGGTGGTAATCTCTCCCATAACACTGACAAGCCCCGTGGTACAGAAGGTCTCGCATGCCACACGGGACATGGGGTCCTGTCGAAGCAATTCGTCCAGAATCGCGTCCGAAATTTTATCACAGATTTTATCGGGATGTCCTTCGGTTACCGATTCCGATGTAAATAATACCTTTTTCATTTTCTATCAACCTTTCTTTTTGGAGATTTTTCAATTTTAATCTTCCGCTATCACTTCTTCTCTTTTCGGCTCAACGGGCTTGTCTTGCGCGGTTTTTTCCTTCAACTTTGCGCAAAGCAGGGTAAAGAAAAATCCAACAGCTCCACCGCCAAGCAAACAAAGCAAGTAAATGATCGCATTTGAAACCGATAAGCTCTGAAGGATACTGTCCTTGGACAAAATCATCAGCGTAGTTGCCAGCACAAAGCCCATAATACAGTGCGAGGAAATCGAATGGAAGCGATCAAAGACCAGCCGCATCACCTTGGAAAGCAAAAGCAAAACGACAATCATCGCAATACCGAGGGGAACAACCACCGACAGATTGAGCTCGGATATTCCCCGCGACATCGTCTCATAAATTCCAAAGAAGAGCAAAAGGGTAGACGAGCTGAAACCCGGCACAATAAAGCTCAAGCCCCAGATCGCTCCGCAAACGGCAAAGCCAACGGTCGTTGCGGGAATCTGAATTGCCCAAATATTTTCAAACAAATAGAATAGTACGGCAATGGCAAGGAAGCTGACCGCCAAAGCAACGATTGAGAATCGATTTCTTCCCTGCTCTCCGCTATCGCGCCAAAGCTCGGGAATCGTTCCGATAATCAAACCAACGAACACACACAGTACAATCGGCTCATTCCAAGCAAGCAACGCCGCCGTAATTCCCGAAAAGCCGATAAAACCAAGCAGCCCGCCAATCCCTACAAAAATCAACATAAACCAATGCTTTTTGATCCCTTTCCAGGGGTGAGACAACACCTCCAACAAAGGATTGTAAATCCCGAAAGCATAGCAAAGCGTTCCTCCGCTTACTCCGGGCAAAATCGCTCCAATTCCGATCACAAATCCTTGCAGCAACCACAAGATTATCGGTAAAAATTTTTTCTTTTTACTTTCCACCATCATATTCAATCCTATTTTTTAACATCTTTTAAAATCAATTTGCCGAATAACTTTTATTATTATACACTATCTCTATTGTAAAATCAACCGCTTTTTGTTAAAAATACGTGCAGTATCGAAATATTATGCGCAATCTTCGGAATCAGGATCTGATCACTCATCAAAAACTCCTCCTTATCGGCAATTTTATTGATCCAGTATAACATAAAAGGCGACGGATTTCAAGTAATTTTTGAACTCTGTCGCCCAAGTATTAGATTATTTTAAAACGAAAAAAATTACGGCAAGCGAAGTCAAGATAACCAATGCGGCAACTATCGTTGCCACAACAGAACGGACTGCATTTTCCCTGACGGGGTGATCGATGCTCTGCACCTTTTCGATAAAGCCCGTTTTCTTCAATACTCTCGACAGCGGCTTGTATAGCAGAAGCACCAATGCTCCGTTAAGGGTCGCCTTCACCAAATTGAAGGGCAACAAAATTTTGGGAATCAACGCCGCTACGTCCTGCACAGACACCCCCATATAATAAGGTGTCACCAGTAAATTCGCCAACACCATCACTGCCGTTACGGAAAACACCGCCGATACAAGAGCGACAATGGCGCCGTAAAAGCTTTTTTTGTATTTATAAATCACGCCTGCAACAACAGAAAAAGTCACAGACGAGAGAGCATTCATAATAAATCCATACGGTCCCGTTGCACTTACTGTAATCATTTCCAAAAGCGGAACGAAAACAGCAATAAACAAGCCGTAAATAGGTCCAAACAGTAAGGAACATAATACGATCACTACGTCCTTAACATCCAAAGTAAGGAAACCTGCTATTCCTTGAATTTTTACAACCAGCATACAAACATACGCCACCGCGCAAAACATGGCGACGACGCATAAGCGTTTAATTTTAATAAAATTTTTTCTTTGATTCATATTCTTTCTCCCTTGATTTTCATTCAACGGGAGAAGACAGTCTGATGGACAAAAAAAATCCGAATGTGGACACATTCGGGGATCCCATGTTCTATCTTCTCTCATCCGGACTTTACCGTCGGTTCGGGATTCTCACCCGATCGGCTCCCGCGGGAGTTCGCAGACTATACTGCCGGTATGGAATTACACCAATCCCCAAAGATGATACGGTCAAAATCGACCGATATTGGAAATCAGCACCGAGAAAAAATATTCTCGGTGCTGAAAGTATATGCAATCAATTACTTGCTTACGCAAACAACTTATGCAAGGATGTTGGAAACGACACCGGAACCAACGGTTCTACCACCCTCACGGATAGCGAAACGCAGACCCTCTTCGCAAGCGATGGGGGTGATGAGCTCAACAGTCATGTCAACGTTGTCGCCGGGGCGGCACATATCAACACCTGCGGGAAGCTCGATAACACCGGTAACGTCGGTGGTTCTGAAGTAGAACTGAGGTCTGTAACCGGCGAAGAAGGGCTTCTTACGACCGCCTTCCTTCTCGGTCAAAACGTAAACGTGTCCTACGAACTTGGTGTGAGGATGAACAGAACCGGGCTTAGCCAGAACCTGTCCACGCTCAATCTCATCCTTAGCAACGCCACGGAGCAGTGCGCCGATGTTGTCACCAGCCTCTGCCTGAGGAAGCAGCTTGTGGAACATCTCAACACCGGTAACGGTGGTGTTCTTCTTCTCTTCGGACAGACCAACGATCTCAACAACGTCACCAACCTTAACGGTACCACGCTCAACACGGCCGGTTGCAACGGTACCACGTCCGGAGATGGAGAATACGTCCTCAACGGGCATCAAGAAGTCAAGGTCAGCCTGACGCTCAGGGGTAGGAATGAATGTGTCAACTTCATTCATCAGCTCAAGGATAGGAGCGTACTCGGGAGCGCTGACATCAGTGCTAGCGGACTCCAGAGCTTCACGAGCGGATCCGCGAACGATAGGAGTATCGTCGCCGGGGAAGTCGTAGGAAGACAGCAGATCACGGATCTCCATCTCTACGAGGTCCAGAAGCTCCTCGTCGTCAACGAGGTCAGTCTTGTTCATGAATACAACGATTGCGGGAACGCCAACCTGACGAGCGAGCAGAACGTGCTCGCGGGTCTGCTGGAGAGGTCCGTCGGTACCAGCAACTACGAGGATCGCGCCATCCATCTGAGCAGCACCGGTAATCATGTTCTTAACGTAGTCAGCGTGGCCGGGGC
>JAFTPX010000047.1 GCA_017463065.1 Clostridia bacterium | reverse complement strand
TCAAAAGAAAAAGAACGAAGGGTTGGGTACAGATCAAAGTTAGTATAGGAGCAGACAGGGGAAACCCCACTTGTGGTTTCCCCTCTTGGCTTCGCCAATTCCCCCTTTCGGGCGCTTATGACGATAGGGGTGTTTCGCCACCTGCGGACGGCGACCAAAGGCGCCGCCTTTGGGAACCGCGACCTTTTTGAAAAAAGGTCGATCAAAAACTTCCGCGCGTGTGTAGCCGTGAGGCTTGACCGAAAACTTACCGGTGGGCAGTCGCCTGCCATCCATGAACCTTTCTCCACTCTCCAAAATATACTGATAAAGGAAGATGCGGCAGAGCCCCCTTTGCCCGTCCCGTCGGATTTTGTCGGTTCCTCTGCCCAAAGGAACAATCTTCCATCCGCAAATCGTTCGTCCTGTGTTTAAACGGGCGACCTCACGGTAAAAATAACCTTGTACGGAAAACAAGATTTGGAGTGTGAAATTCAATGAGCGTGAAACGCGGAGATATTTATTATGCCGACCTGAGCCCCGTGGTGGGATCCGAGCAAGGCGGACTGCGACCTGTGCTGATCATCCAGAACGACGTGGGAAATCGCTACAGCCCCACTGTGATTGCCGCCGCAATTACCTCCCGTATGGGAAAAACCAGACTGCCTACCCACATTGACGTGTACGCGGACAAGGCGGGACTGGCGAAGGATTCCGTGATCCTTCTGGAGCAAATCCGAACGTTGGATAAACGAAGACTGAAGGAAAAAATGGGACATCTGGACGACACGATGATGCATGCGGTCAATACCGCCATCGCCGTGAGCTTCGGTCTTGGTGACACGGCTTCTGTTTCCCATGCCGCCCCACACGGTACGGTGACCGCTCCCGCCGCCGCATCGGTTGAACCAACCGTAACCCCCCCCGCGGAAGGAACGGCGTTGGCATAATCTTTTCAAAATATAAGAGAAATATTCTTGATTCCTTCATAATTTTTTGCTATAATGAAAAAGTTGAGAACTCAACCAATTTGCAAAAAAGCGGAGGTAATCATGAAATATTCCAAACGGTATCAGACCTGTTGGCACGACACGGACGCATGCCGACGGATGCGCCCCTCCCAGCTTCTGGTCTATATGCAGGAGGCATCTAACCATCATGTTGCCGACACGGGAATGACCTTGGACGACCTGCGAGACGAAAAAAAGCTCGGGTTTATTCTGAGCAAAATTCAAATCGCTATCTATCGCCCCCTTGTGGCATATGAGGACATCCAGGTGCAAACATGGACCTGCAAGGGGCGGGGCTTTTCTTCCCCCCGTTGCTTCCGTATCCTGAAGGACGGCGAGGTGGTTGCCGAGGCAAATTCCCAATGGGCACTCCTTGGCATAGAGGATCGGAAATTCCACCGTCTGGAGGAAACGGGGTATCAGTTTGAGGATGAGGAGCCTCTCGCTCTGGACATTCCCCCCCGTATCCGCTTTCCCGCCGAGCTTGCCTTGGAAAAGCTGGGCGAGCGGCGGATCGTCTACTCCGATCTGGACTATAATATGCATATGAATAATACCCGCTATCCCGATATGCTGTGCGACTATATGCCCCTCGCCGACGTGGGATGCATCAGGGGACTTTCCCTGTCCTATCTCCATGAGGCGGCGTTCGGTAACGTGATGACCGTCCTCGGCGGAAAGCACGACGGAAGCTATTACTTCCGCACCCTCAACGAGGAAGGCACCGTCTGCCTCGAAGCTCAGATCCTCTTGAATTAAGAGAGGACGCGAGGATGCGAGGATGCGTTGAGGGGAACTTCTTTCGAGAAGTTCCCCTCAAGCTCCCTTCAAGAAATTTTCGACAGGAACGTTCTTTTTTGCTTGCGGCAAGCGCGCTCGGTTGTTGTGGATAATCAACCGGCAAGGCTTTTCTACTGTAAAAAATATATTTGCGCAAGCAAATAGAGTCATGACCACCAGCCGTGTGAAATGGTAAAATAAAGGTTGACACATAGAAAACCACGATGTATCTACCTTTTTGTTATGGTATAATAAAAGAAAAAAGGAGGAATGAAATGAAAAAAAGAATTGTTGCTGTTTTGATGCTTGCCCTGCTTCTTTTTCTAACCGCTTGTCAGTCTCAACCGCGGGAGATCCGAGAGGCGACCATCAATGAAAAGGGAGAGCTGGAGATCGTTTATACCGACGGGACCCAAAGTAATCTTGGCGTGGTTCGAGGGGCGGACGGTAAGAACGGAGCGGATGGAAAAGACGGAAAAGACGGAAAAGACGGAGAAAAGGGCGCGACGGGTGCCACGGGTGCGGTGGGAGCCACAGGTGCGACCGGTCCCGTCGGTGCGGCGGGAACCCCCGGTCGGGACGGCAGAGAGATCACGGATATTGACGTGACGGCGGAGGGAACGCTGGTCATTACTTACAATAATGAGGAAACCAGTACGGTAGAGCTGGTCGGCAACCTCTATTTGTTCGGCGGTACTTGCGCGGAGAACGAGAATGCGGTGTGGGCGGTCTATAACGGCGGATTGTTAATCCTTGGGGGTACGGGCGAAATGAATTACGCCGCGGGGGAAGCCCCTTGGTCCCCCCTCATTTCTCTGCTGACGGCGGTATACGTGGAAACGGGTGATGGCTTGACCTTGGGCGAGGAAACCTTGGCGGGCTTTGCGCCTGAGCAGATCTTCGCGCAAACCTACGTATGGGTGGATATGACGGTTTCCGCTTCGCTGTACGCCGAAGCCAATACGAATGCCACGGTGGTGGAAAATCTGCCGTTGGGTACGAAGCTGACGGTACTTGCCGCCGAAGGGGAGACTTTCCTGAAGGTTTCCTATAACGGACAGGAAGGCTATATCGAAACGCGCTATACGGCAACCTCCAACGGATCGGTGGTCTATGAGGATAAGACCCTGCAGGTCACCGTTACCAACGAGGGCGGCGTGAACCTGCGAACCTTCCCCGACGCCACGTCAGGCTCCGCCTTTAATATCGATACCAACGTGCCGAAGAATACCGTGCTGACCTGTACGGGCATGAGCTTAAACGGACGATGGCTCAGAATCTCTTATGAGGGCAAAACCCTATACTGCATGGCGGAGCTGGTTCAGCTTCCCGCGGAATAAACAACGGATTTCAGGTGTTGCGCGAGAAGCGCAACACCTATTTTTTTAATAAACTTTGACCGTCTCGCAAATTTTTGCGCACAGATTGTGTTGGATTCGATTAAAACTATTGACAATTTGTCAAAAATCGTGTAAAATATTAGTATGTGTCAGAAATGCGATTTGTCGGAAGCCTACGGGCAGACGCTTTTTCATACTTTATGATACGAATCATTGATAAACGAATAAAAAACAAGGAGGTGTGTTTATGGAAACATGGATGTGGGCAATCCTTTCCGCAGCCGCCACGTTGGTGGTTTCGGGAATTGTATTCGGACTGATTTTTTACCGAGTCGGATATAAACGCCGTCAGGAAAAGGCGGAATCCGAGATCGGCTCCGCGGAAGAAGAAGCAAAGCGGATTCGAGAAGAAGGCGCAAAGGAAGCTGAGACTCGTAAGAAGGAAGCGTTGATCAGCGCGAAGGAAGAGATTCTCAAACAGAGAAACGAAGCCGAAAAAGAACTGAAGGAACGACGCTCGGAGATCTCCCGTATGGAGAGACGGTTGACCCAAAAAGAAGAAAATCTGGATAAGAAAACCGAAGTGCTGGAGCGCAAGAACGAGCAGCTGGATAAAAAGCTGAAGGAAAACGATGCCCTGCGGGAGCAGATTGAGGAGCTTCACGCCAAGGAAATGGTCGTGTTGGAGGAAATCTCCGGCATTTCCGCTACCGAGGCGAAGGAGGAGCTGATCAGCCGCGTGGAATCTGAGGTGAAGCACGAGCTGGCGCAAAGACTTGCGGAGCTGGAAGCCGAGTTCAAGGAGGAAGCCGATAGCAAAGCGAAAAACATTATTTCTCTTGCCATTCAAAGATGCGCCGCGGATCACGTGGCGGAAACGACCGTTTCGGTGGTTTCGCTTCCCAATGAGGACATGAAGGGACGAATCATCGGACGAGAGGGCAGAAATATTCAAATGCTGGAAAAGCTGACGGGCGTGGAGCTGATCATTGACGATACCCCCGAGGCAATTACGCTGTCGGGCTTTGATCCCGTTCGCAGAGAAACCGCGCGGATTACGCTGGAGAAGCTGATCTCCGACGGACGGATCCATCCGTCCCGAATCGAGGAGACGGTAGAAAAGGCAAGCCGGGAGGTAGAGACAAGCATTAAGCAGGCGGGCGAGAGAGCAACCTTTGACGTTGGTATCCACGGAATCAACCCCGAGCTGGTCAGAATGTTGGGTAGACTGAAATACAGAACCAGCTACGGACAAAACGTGCTCAAGCACTCCATTGAGGTTTCCCTGATCGCGGGTATGATCGCCGACGAGCTGGGAATCGACAGCACCGTTGCGAAACGGGCGGGACTGCTGCACGATATTGGAAAGGCGCAGACTCATGAAATGGAAGGCTCTCACGTAGAGCTTGGCGTGAATCTTGCCAAGAAGTACAAGGAGAGCCGCGAGGTGATCCACGCGATTGAAGCGCACCACGGAGACGTGGAAGCGCAGACGATCACGGCGGTGATCATTCAGGCGGCAGACGCGATTTCCGCGGCAAGACCCGGCGCGCGCCGTGAGGATCTGGAAAATTACATTAAGAGACTGGAGAAGATCGAGGAGATCGCAAAGAGCTTTGGCGGAGTGGATAAGGCGTTTGCCGTACAGGCAGGACGCGAGATCCGCGTGATGGTGAAGCCAGAGGAGGTCAACGACGACGGAATGAAGCTGATCGCCCGTGAAATGGCGCAGAAGATTCAGGAAGAGGTCAAGTACCCCGGACAGATCAAGATCAATCTGATTCGAGAAAGCCGTGCGGTAGATTACGCAAAGTAATCCGCAAGGCGGCTCAAAATATCACTCAGTTTCCCCAATGGGATGGATATAGAATTCATATAGAACCATTCAGGCAAAAACGCGGCGAAGCCGCATGAGATAGATATCAGAGTAGAGAAGG
>JAFTPX010000016.1 GCA_017463065.1 Clostridia bacterium | reverse complement strand
TTTTTGTTGGCGGAGAGAGAGGGATTCGAACCCTCGTTGGGGTATTAGCCCAAACACGATTTCCAGTCGTGCGCCTTAGACCAGCTCAGCCATCTCTCCATGCCGACCCATGTATTATATCACAGTTTTTTGGAAAATGCAATAGGTTTTAAAAATTTTTTTCAAAAAGTGACGAAATTTTTTACCAAATATTTGAGGAAAAATGCTCCCAAAATGTGAAAAAAGGGGCAATTGGGACGGATGATGCGAAGCGGAGTGGATGCCCCATGGGTGTCAGGCGAGGAAAATTGACTTTTCGACTGATTGAAACGAAAAAATTTGCGCTTGTTGGGGAATATTGCTTTTTAAACGTGTTCCGAAAAAAAACGCTGAAGGCGGGCGGCATCCTCCGCGGCGTGCTCGCTTTCTACCGTGACGGTAACGGTGTCGCCGTGGCGGATTCCCAGTCCCATGACGGCGAGAAGCTTTTTCAGACTGGCGGAGCGATCTCTCAACGAAATGGTGACCTCTCCCTTCAGCTCCTGCGCCTTTCTGACCAAAAGCCCCGCGGGACGGGCGTGGAGTCCGTTGGGATCGGTAACGGTATACACAAAGGTTTCTTTTTTCATGTGTTGGATTCCTTTCTTTGAGCAGACGGATCGGAAAGATCCGTGTTTCTGATTTTATCTCGCAAGCGGAGAATATAGGCGGGGGAGACGGATAACTCGTCAATTCCCATACGAAGGAAGGTTTCGGTCAAGGCAAGATCGGAGCCAAGCTCTCCGCAGATTCCGATCCATTTTCCGTGACGGTGGGCATTTTCGGCGGAAAGGGCGATCAGGCGGAGCACCGCCTCGTGATGGGGATCGAAAAAAGAGGAAACGCTTCGGTTCTGTCGATCCAGTGCCAGCGTGTATTGGGTCAGGTCGTTGGTTCCGATACTGAAAAAATCCACCAAGGGAGCCAACAGATCGCTGATCATGGCGGCGGCGGGTGTTTCGATCATAATGCCAAACTCGGTATCGGGGGAGGTGGGGATCTTCTTTTTTTCCAGTTCCCGTCGAACCTCCTCCACGGTTTTTCGGATCTCCATGACCTCTTTCACCGAGGTGATCATAGGGAACATGATTGCAAGGGACCCAAAGACCGAGGCGCGGAGCAGGGCACGGAGCTGGGGGCGAAAGATCTCGGGGCGGGTGAGACAAATGCGGATGGCACGCATGCCCATGGCGGGATTTTCCTCCTTTTCCAGTCCAAAATAGCCTACCTGCTTGTCCGCTCCGATATCCAAGGTTCGGATCACGACCTTCTTGCCCCCCATGCTTTGCAGAACGGTTTTGTAAACCTGAAACTGCTCCTCCTCGTCGGGAAACTCGTTCCGATCCAGATAAAGAAACTCACTGCGGAACAGACCGATCCCTCCCGCGTCGTTGAGCAATGCCGCGCCAACCTCACGCAGTCCCTGTATATTGGCAAAAATATCGATGCGGGTGCCGTCGAGAGTCACGTTATCCATGCCCTTGTATTTTTGAAGCAGATCCTTTGCCTTCCGATCCTCCTCCATCCGCGCTCTCATTTCGGAGAGGATCGTTTGATCGGGGGAGAGATAGACGTGTCCCGAGAACCCGTCTACGATCACCTCCGTGCCGTCCTCCGCCCGCATCAGCTCGTCGCCTACGTCCACCACGGCGGGAATCCCCATGGTACGGGCAAGAATGGCGGTATGAGAATTGACCGAGCCCTCCGCGGTCACAAACGCCCAAACCTTTTGACGATCCAATTGCATGGTTTCGCTGGGCGCCAGATCGTCAGCACAGACGATTCTTGCTTCATCAGAGGACTCCGCCTCAAGTCTCTTCTTGCCCGCCAGAGCGACTACCAAACGGTTGGAAATATCCCGTATGTCGGCGGCACGTTCCTTCATATAGGGGTCCTCCATGGAGGAAAAAACCATGGAGAAATTTTCCGCGGTGGTGGAGATGGCATATTCGGCATTGACCTTTTCGGTACGAATGGCGTTGATCACCGAATCGTTATAGTCGTCATCCTCCAGCATCATGCCGTGGATCTCAAAGATTCGCGCGCCGCTCTCACCAATATCGCGGAGTGCCTTTTCGTAAAGCTTGTTCAGCTCGGAGATCGCCTGCGCCTTGGCTTTTTCGAAACGGGCAACCTCGCTTTCGGCGTCCGTGACCGTATGTCGGCGGACGTCCACTCCTCCTCGGCGAAAGAAGGAGATCCGTCCGATGGCAATTCCTCCGTAAACTCCTTTTCCTTTCAATGTAATCATGGATAAGCCTTCCTTTTTCGTAAAGAATCATATACATGGATTAGTATGGTTCTCTCGGGGGACTTTTAACAGGAAATTTGAAAATATATTAAAAAAGAATGCGGTATTTTTTGAACAAATCCCGAAGGGTATTGACTTTTTCCTTTTTCTGTGATACAATCGGGTGAAATAAATTTTATGGAGGTATCATCATGGAAACGTTGAAGAAAATTTTCCCCTTGTCCTTTCGGCGTACGGATTCGGTTGCGAACCTGATCGTGGGTATTCTGATCTACGTGCTGGCGGGTATTGTTGTGGGTGCGCTGATCTGGCTCGCTACCGCGATTACGGGCTGGCTTCCCCTGGTAGGCGGTATCATTGGTTGGGCTCTCGGTGTTGTCAGCACCTTGATCGAGGTTTACATTGTGGCGGGTATCGTCATTCAGATCCTTGTTTTCGCCAAGGTTATTAAGGACTGATCGGACGTTGATCGAAAGAAAAAGAACGAACCGTAAAACAAGTACGGTTCGTTAGAGTCGTGCTCTAAAGGACAGTTTTGAAATTTAATAAAAACAATACCTACCGACGGGAAAAGGACGAGGAGCTTTAACAACTCTTCGTCCTTTTTTGTTTTTAAATATCTGCGTCCTTCATGTATTCGCTGCCGTGGAGGGCGATAAATTCCTTACGGGCAAGCAGGTTGTTGCCAAGAAGGGTATCAAAGATCTCCTCGGTTTTCCCGGCGTCGGTGGGGGTCACCGAGATCAGACGGCGGGTAGTGGGATGCATGGTGGTACGGGACATCATTTCGGGCTCGTTCTCACCAAGACCCTTGGAGCGTTGCAGTGTGTATTTCTGATTGCCCAGCTTCTTCAAAATTTCTGCCTTTTCAAATTCGTCGTAGGCGAAATAGGTCTCGTCCTTGGTGGTGATCTCAAACAGAGGGGTCTCCGCAATGAAGATCTTTCCTTCCTTTAAGAGGGTGGGGAGGAGGCGGTAGAACAGGGTCAGAAGCAGGGTTCGGATCTGGAAGCCGTCCTCGTCCGCATCGGTACAGATGATGATCTTTGACCAACGGAGGGCATTCAGATCAAAGGTCACAAGATCGCCCTTGACCTTCTTACCCGTGATCTCCACGCCGCATCCGATGACACGGAGCAGGTCGGTGATGATCTCGCTCTTGAAGATCTGGTCGTAGGTGCTCTTCATACAGTTGAGGGTCTTTCCGCGAACGGGAATGATCGCCTGAAAGTCTGCGTTTCTTGCCAGCTTACAGGAGGTTAGAGCCGAGTCACCCTCCACGATATACAGCTCGCGGACGTTTGGGTCCTTGGAGCGACAGTTGACGAACTTTTCCACACGGTTGGCGATATCCATGGTGCCCGTCAGCTTCTTTTTGATATTCAGCCGCTCGGATTCCGCACTTTCGCGGCTCCGCTTGTTGACCAGCACCTGATTGGCGAAGGTTTCGGCGGCGGTGGGGTTCTCCACGAAATAAATATCCAGATTTTCTTTGAGAAAGGCGGTCATCGCCTCGTAAATAAAGGTGTTGGTGATGGATTTCTTGGTCTGGTTTTCATAGGAGGTCAAGGTGGAGAAGCTGTTGATGACAAGCAACAGACAGTCAGCCACGTCTGCGAAGGTGATCTTGGACTCGTTTTTGTTGTACTTGCCCATGGCTTTCAGATACTTGTCCAGCGCGTACACAAAGGCGACCTTCACCGCCTTGTCGGGGGAACCGCCGTGCTCCAAGAAGCTGGAGTTGTGATAGTATTCGGTGGCGTTGACGGTGTTGGATACACAGAAGGAAAAGTCTGCCTTGAGCTTGTATTCATCCTTGTCCGCCCGATCCCGACCCTGTGTCTCCAGATGCCACAGCACGGGGGCGGTCATTGCCGTATCCCCTGCCAGCTCGGAAATATAATCGGAAATGCCGTTTTCATAGAGGAACTTCTGCTCCTCAAATTTTCCGTCGTCGCCCTGAAGCTTCAGCGTAAAGCAGATGCCGGGGTTGACCACCGATTGCCGCCGCATTGTCTCAATGAAAAAAGAATGGGGGATGTTGATATCGGTAAAGACCTCCAGATCGGGTCTCCAACGGATCACCGTGCCCGTTCTGCGCTCGTTTTTTTCCAAGGGGCGAATCGCAAGCTCGGTGACGGGCTCGCCCTTCCTGAAGCTGATCTTGGACTCGTTGGTTCCGTCGTAGGAGAAAACGTCCATGTATTCGGCGCTGTACTGGGTGGCGCAAGCGCCCAGACCGTTCAGTCCGAGAGAAAATTCATACGCCGAGTCGCCGTTGTTGTTGTCGTATTTACCGCCTGCGTAAAGCTCGCAGTAGATCAGATCCCAGTTCCAACGTTCCTCCGCTTCGTTGTAGCCCAGCGGCACGCCACGACCGTGGTCGTCCACGCAAATGGAGCGGTCGGCATAGGCGGTGACGGTGATTTCGTTACCGTGTCCCTCTCTCGCCTCGTCCACCGAGTTGGAGAGGATCTCGAAGAAGGAGTGCTCACAGCCCTCCAGACCGTCGGAGCCGAAAATAACGCCGGGACGCTTTCGTACGCGGTCGGCTCCCTTGAGTGCCTTGATGCTTTGATCGTTATATTGCTTGGGTGCTTCTTTTTTTGTTGCCATAGTATCCCTTTCGTTTGTCGTGGTTTCTTTTGAACTTTATGCGGTTACGCTTCTCTGGATTTGCAAACGTCCTCCCAGCCGAGAGCCCCCGACGCATCGAACAGCTCGTCGCAGGAGAGACGGACGGCACTATTGGAGGAGCCCGCCGCGGGAAAGACCGTGTCAAACCGCCTGAGCGATTGATCCAAGTAAACGGCAACGCCCTCTGGGAGAGCGAAGGGGCAAATGCCGCCAACCGCATGACCCGTCAGCGTCAAGGCTTCGTCGGGAGAGAGCATCCTCGGCTTGAAGCCGAACCGCGCCTTGAATTTCTGATTGTCGATTTTGTAGTCGCCCGCGCAAACGATGAGGACACAACCGTCCTCCTTGCCGTGGAGGGAAATGGTTTTAGCGATGCGTGCGCCCTCCGTACCGAGTGCCGCCGCGGCAAGCTCCACCGTGGCGCTGGATACGTCAAATTCTTCGATCCTGTCGGCAAGTCCGCCCAGCGCGAGATAGGATCTGACTGCTTCAATAGACATGATGGTTCCCCGTATTCTTCCAAAGTTCAATAATTATCTATATTATATCAAATTTTTTTCATTTTGAAAAGGGATTTTTATGATTTTGTGGAATTTTTGATTTTTTAGCAAATAACTTGACAAAAAACGAGGAAAATGGTATAATAATAATGATCCCTGCGACTGGCGGAAACATAGAATATTATGGTGGAACAGGGGGGAATATTGCCGGCCGTTTGGGCACCCTCTATGCGTGGGGAGCCCTTTTGTTTTTTGTTAAAAGAAACATTCGAGATAGTATGTGTAATGAAAGGAAGAAAAAAGATGAATTGTTGGAGAGGTTTTCGTGAGGGGTACTGGCAAAAGGAAATTGACGTCAGAGACTTTATACAGAAAAACTATACGCCCTATGAGGGAGATGCGTCCTTCCTGAAGGGAACCACCAAGCGAACCGATTCGGTGAAGGCGCGGGTGGAGGAGCTGTTGATCGAAGAGAATAAAAAGGGAGGCGTGTTGGACGTCGATACCGAGCACGTATCGTCTATTTTGACCTATAAACCGGGATACGTCAAGAAGGGCGAGGATCTGATCCTCGGTCTTCAGACCGACGAGCCCCTGAAGCGTGCGGTGAACCCCTTTGCGGGCTATCGGAATGCTGTTCAGGCATGTCAGGCGTACGGCTATGAGATCAGCGAGGAAATTAAGAACGAATTCCGTTACCGCACTACCCATAACACGGGCGTGTTCCGCGTTTACACCGATACCATGAAAAAGGCAAGACATGCGGGTGTTCTGACGGGGCTGCCCGACGCTTACGCCAGAGGACGGATCATCGGTGACTACCGCCGTATTGCCCTGTACGGAATGGACTATCTGATTCGTGAGCGTAAGGCGGATAAAAAGCGGATCGGCGAGCGGGATATGAGCACGGAGACCATTCAGCTTCTGGAGGATATTCAGAGACAGCTGGAGTTTATGGATCAGCTCATCACCATGGCGGCGGAGTACGGATGCGACATTTCCCGTCCCGCGGAAAATGCCAAGGAAGCGGTTCAGTGGCTGTATTTCGGTTATCTGGGTGCGGTAAAGGAGCAGAATGGCGCGGCGAACAGTATCGGCAGAATTTCCGCGTTCCTCGATATTTATATGCAGAGAGATCTGGCGGAGGGAACGATCGACGAGCTGTCAGCGCAGGAGCTGATTGACGATCTGGTGCTGAAAATGAGACTGGTACGTCATCTGCGTACCCCCGAATATAACGATCTGTTTGCGGGAGACCCCGTTTGGGTCACCTGCTCTTTGGCGGGTATGGGCGAGGACGGCAGACCTATGGTTACCAAGACCTGCTACCGCTTCCTGCAAACCCTGTATAATCTGGGTCCCAGTGCCGAGCCGAACCTGACCGTTCTGTGGTCGGACAAGCTCCCCGATGCCTTTAAGAAATTCTGCGCGAAGGTATCTATCGATACCGATTCCATTCAGTATGAGAACGACGATGTGATGCGCAAGGATTTCGGTGACGACTACGCCATTGCTTGCTGTGTCTCGGCAATGAAAACGGGTAAGCAGATGCAGTTCTTCGGTGCGAGATGTAATATTGCTAAGGTGTTGCTCATGGCGCTCAACGGCGGCCGTGACGAGCTGTACGGCGATCAGATTGCCCCCGAGGGAAAGGTCTTTGAGGCAGGGAAGCCGCTGGTTTACGAGGAGGTCATGGAGGCGTTCCAAGCTTATGCGGCATGGATGGCAAAGCTGTACGTCAACACCATGAACGTGATCCACTATATGCACGACCGTTATGCCTATGAGCGGCTGATGATGTCCCTCCACGACGTAGAGCCCGAGCGTTTGATGGCGTTCGGTATCAGCGGATTTAGCGTACTCGCGGACAGCCTGAGCGCGATCAAGTACGCCAAGGTGACCCCCGTGAAGGATGAGAACGGACTGATCGTGGACTTTATCACCGAGGGAGAGTTCCCGAAATACGGAAACGACGACGACCGCGTGGACGAGATCGCAAAGTGGATTACCGAATATTTCTACTCCGAGCTTTGCAAGACCAAGACCTATCGGAACGCCAAGCATACCCTGTCGGTGCTGACCATTACCTCCAACGTGGTATACGGTAAAAAGACGGGCTCTACTCCCGACGGACGGAAGCAGGGCGAGCCTTTCGCACCCGGAGCGAACCCCATGCACGGCAGAGATGCGGAGGGTGCGCTTGCGTCCTTGAACTCGGTGGCAAAGATCTGCTACGATTGCTGTCAGGACGGTATTTCCAATACCTTCTCCATTACTCCCGAGGCACTTGGCAGTGACGAGCTTGACCGAGTGAATAAGCTGGTTGCGGTACTGGACGGATATTTTGCCCAGCACGCTCACCATCTGAACGTCAACGTGTTGAACCGTCAGAAGCTGATCGACGCCATGAACGATCCTACCCTGTATCCTTCCTTGACCATCCGTGTCAGCGGATACGCGGTGAACTTCAATAAGCTGACCAAAGACAAGCAGCTGGAAGTGATTGCGAGAACCTTCCACGAGACCATGTAACAAAATGAAGGGCTTCGTACACTCCTTTGAGAGCCTTGCGGCGGTGGACGGAGAGGGACTGCGGTGCGCCGTGTTCCTTTCAGGCTGCCCTCTGCGGTGCGCTTATTGCCATAACCCCGATACATGGGAGCGCACCCGTGGCAAGGAGACCGACGGGGAAGCACTTGCGCGGAAGGTCGCCCGCTATACCCCCTATTTCGGGGAGGATGGCGGCGTGACCTTCAGCGGCGGCGAGCCTCTTGTTCAAGCTGAATTTATTCGCTCTATGATGCCGCTTCTGGCAGAGAAGGGGATTCGATATATCATCGATACCTCGGGGGGCGTGCCCTTGAGTGACACCGTAAAGGAGGTCTTGGCGGGGGCGCAGTCGGTTTTGCTGGATCTGAAATTTCCTGATGACGAGCGGTATCAACGGTACACGGGAAAAGGCATCGAAGCCCCTCTTGCGACCTTGCGGTATTTGAATTCCATTGAAAAAAAGACCCGAATCCGCACGGTGATCGTCCCCGACTTGAATGATCGAGAGGAAATCCTCGAGGACTATCTCGCTCACCTGCGGGGCATGGATTGCGTGGAACGGTATGAGCTTCTCGGCTTTCATACCATGGGCTTTTTTAAATACGAGAAGCTGGGGATGGAAAATCCCCTAGCGGGAACCAAAGCCTTGGACCCCGCCGTCAAACAACGACTGCAAGCCTTCGTGGATCGGAAATTGAAAGAATTGAGATCATGAATAAACCCCCATCGGTGAAGAATTCCGATGGGGGTTTATTTCGACCGCCAAACAAAAAAGAACGTTCCTGCCAGAAAGTTCTTTGAAGGAGTCCAGAGGGAACGTTCTCGAAAGAAAGTTCCCTTTGGCGCGTCCTCGCATTCTATTTGATTCGTACTAACGTATCGATGCCCTTGGAAAGGGAGGCGCACAGGGCGTCGATATCCGCTTCGGTATTGTAATCCGAGAAGCTGATCCGCAGGGAGCAGTCCGCCTCATGAGGGGTCAGCCCGAAAGCGAGTAAGGAATCGCTGGGGTGATGGGAATGAGAGGAGCAAGCCGATCCGCTGGAGACGAAGATCCCGTCGGCGGACAGGGCATGAAGCATAGTTTCACTTTTGATGTGGGGGAGGGTGACGTTGATGATGTGAGGAAGGTAGTCCCTTGCGGGGCGGTTGATCCGCAGATCCAAGGAAGCAAGCTTGTCCTCGGCGTATTGCCGCAGGGCTCGCATATGCTCCGCACGGGCGGTTTTTTGCTCCCGAAGCTCCTTGACCGAAGCGCCGAATGCCGCAATTCCGATTACGTTTTCCGTGCCTGACCGCATGCCGTCCTCCTGACCGCCGCCCACAAGGAAGGGGACGATCTTTTTCGCCTTGAGCATGGCAGAGGAAATATATAGTGCTCCTACGCCCTTGGGCGCGTGAAGCTTGTGACCGCTGACAGTGATCAGATCGGCTGAGAGGGTGGCTGGGGTAAAGGGAATCTTCAAAAAGCCCTGTACCGCGTCACAGTGAGTGATTGCCTCGGGATAGCGCTGCTTGATCCGTCGGAACGCCTCACCTACGCCGTAAATGGCACCCGTTTCATTATTCACTAACATAAAGGAGGCGAGAAAGATCTTTTGCTCTAACGCCGCGTCCAGTGCCCCGAGATCCAACACGCCGTTCTTTGTGGGAATCCGAATGACCTCAAAGCCGTCCGCCGCCAGTCTGTCCAGAGCACGGGCAACCGAGGGATGCTCCGAATCGGTGGTCAGGATTCGTGTGGCTTGCCGTCGCTCCTTGGCATAGGCAGAGCCGAAGAGAGCCAGAGAGGTGGCTTCCGTGCCGCAGGAGGTAAAGACGAGAACCCCATCCTTTTGTCTCGGACGAAGTCCAAGGCTCAAAAGAATTTGCTCCCGCGCCTCGGCGACCAGCTTTTCCGCCGCTTGCCCCGCGCTGTGGAGGGAGGAGGGGTTGCCGTAACGCTCCATTGCCTCTGTCATTTTTTGTTTTGCCGCCTCCGATAAGGGGGTGGTGGCACTGTTGTCCAGATAAATTTCTTTCATGTCGTTTCTCAAAGACTCAACGGAAGGTAAAGGCGTTCAGCATTGCCTCCACGTCTGTCATGTGCAAATCAAAGTTTTCCGTCAGAGCGGTGTAGGTGAAGGAATAGATGGAGCCGTTATAGGCGAACAGAGTTTGCATGACGGTAAATTCCGTTCCCTCTACCACCGTTCGATAGGTGTAGGAATAGGCGGTGCGCTCCGCTACGGTACGCTGGCTCTCAGCGATCCGTTCATAAGAGAGAAGGGCGGCTTTGTATTGGTTCTCGCACTGCAGGAAGTAATCCTGAACCGAGATGGATACGCTGGGGGAGTAGGAGGTCACCGTTACGTTGGACTTTCCGCTTTCGGGATAGTATGCTTCCGACACGCCGCTTTCCGCATTGCAGACCCAAGCCTTGGGCACGTACAGACGGTATTCAATGTGGTCGGCAGAGGCGATCTCCATGCCCTCGGGGGTGTTCTTGTCGACCACCTCCGTTCCATTGGGATCTGCCTTGTCGCAGAGCACGAAGGCACCGACGATCTTGTTGAAATCCTCGGAGAGGGTTTCGTACAGATCGGTCATGCAGTAGCCGTACAGGGATACGAAATCTCCGTTATGCAGGGCGGAGATCTGGAAGCAGGTCAGTTGCTTTCCGTCCTTGGTAAAGGTATAGGACAGCTTGACGGCATCCTTGCCCCCCAGAACGGCGGGGGTTCGGTCGGTGATGGCAAATCCCGTCAGGGTTGCCGCATATTGATCCGCGCAGAAATCCACATATCCGTCCAAGGTCATGGCAGGATCGGCGGGAGTATAATACCGCGCGGTGACCATAATGGTTTCGGTGGAGGTATAGTAAGCCCCCGAAATGCCCGAGACGGTATTGAGATTCCACGAATTGGGAACGTAGAGCACAAAGGGCTCTCCGTCCGCGGTGGCGGACTTCATATCCTCGGGTGCGTTGGGGTCTTTTTGGGCGCAGGACACCACGAATACACACATCAGGAGCGCCAACAACAGCGCCGTGATTTTTTTCATCATGACAGTTGAAACTTCCTTTCTTTGGGAACGTTTTTCACAATACCATTTTATTTTATCATAAAACTTTGACGGGTTCTATCATATTTTGTTAATTTTCAAAGTTTTCCACGATCCGACGGAAGGTGTTTCCCCGTTCCGCAAAATTGCGAAAGGCATCAAAGCTGGCGCAGGCGGGGGAGAGCAGAACGCATCCTCCCGATCTTGCCAGCGACCGTGCCGCGCGCACCGCCTCTTCAAAGTCAGCGACGACCCGCACCTCGGGCTTGCCTGCCGTATAATCGGGATGGGACAGCAGAGCGGATCGGATCGCCTCGGCGGTTGCTCCCGTCAGTACCACGGCGCGAACCGAGCGGCAAAGCGCTTCGGCAAGAGGCTCAAAGGAAAGCTTTTTGTCGTAGCCGCCGCAGATGATCACGATATCTCTGCCGCGGAGGGCGGAGAGGGCGGCGGCGGTACGGGTGGGGGAGGAATCGATGGAGCTGTTGTAATAGTCCACGCCATCCAGTGTGCGGATCCACTCCAGACGGTGCTCCACGCCATAGAATTCACGGGCAACGGCTGAGAATACGGAGGGGTGGACCCGACCGTAAACCAAAGCCATGGCGGTCATATAGTTTTCTACGTTGTGCCGCCCCGGAATCCGAATGTCGGAAACCGACAGAAGCGGCTCCTCGGTTCTCCCGTCGGATAGCAGGATCGTACCGTTCTTTTCGTAGATTGCCCGATCCTCTTTCCCCGCGCCGTTGGGGAAGAGCTCGCCAAAGGAGGCGCGTGTGGAGGAAAACAGATAGATGGCAGGCAGATCGACCTTTCCTTGCCGCTTTCTTTCCAACAGCTCGGCGGCAATGCTCGCGGTAATGGGACAATCGGCATTGGTCACCAGTCGGCGGGTGTTCTTGCCGATGATGTTTTGTTTGGCACGGACGTATTCCTCCATGCTGTTGTTGTGCCAGTCCATGTGGTTGGGACTGACGTTGGTGATCGCCGCATAGGCGGGAGCTTTCTTTACCGTCATGAGCTGAAAGCTGGATAGCTCCATTACCGCGCGATCCGCCTCGCCGATCTCGCCCAGACGGTCCAGCAAGGGCGTGCCGATGTTGCCGCCGACAAAGACTTGACCCACACCGCTTCGCACCGCCTCGGCGGAAAGAAATTTGCCTGTCAGCGTGGTGGAGGTGGTTTTTCCGTCACTGCCCGTGATCGCAAAGGTTTCCGCCCGAGTAAGCTGTAAGAACAGCTCGATCTCGCTGGTCAGCTCCGCGCCGTTCTCCCGTGCGGCGGTCAGCCCCGCAAGATCGGGACGGATCCCAGGGGAGCGGAAGATCAGCTCTCCCTTGGGCGCATCAAAGCACCCGTCACCCGAAACGAAGGAAACGCCCTTCGTTTGCAAGGACAGCGCCTCCTCCCCCAGCTCCGCGGGGGATTTTTTGTCCCGAACCGTCAGGGAAATCCCCCATTCGGTGAGCAGACGGGCAAGGGGCAGATTGGAGACGCCAAGCCCCAGAATCTCACAGCTTCGCCCTTGGATGTATTGCTTTAACAGATGGTTTTTCATATGAGTACCCCAAAATGTTTTCTTTGGTAACAATATAGTTTTTATTCGGTTTAATTATAACAAGAAGTAAGGAGTTTGTCAAGGGATTTGACGGCTGGCTCCCATGCCTTTCTTTCATTCTTTGCCAAGGATATGCGCAAACACTTGGCGTAGCCGCTGCCAAACAAAAAAAGAACTTCCCGGTCAGGAAGTTCTTTGAAGGAGTCCAGAGGGAACTTTCTCGAAAGAAAGTTCCCTTTGGCGCATCCTATCGGGTCCTCGCATCCTCGCGTCCCTTACGTCAGATCCGCAATGTCGAGGATGAGGCGTTCGGTTTTTGCCCAGCCCAGACAGGGGTCGGTAATAGACTTACCGTAGATATGCTCCTCGATATTTTGGGCGCCGTCCTCCAGATAGCTTTCGATCATGAAGCCCTTGACGTAGCTCTTGATCTCGGTGGAATGGCGGCAGGCATGAAGCACTTCCTTGCAGATACGGGGCTGCTCGGCATATTTTTTTCCCGAATTTGCGTGGTTGGCATCCACGATCACCGCCATATTCCGCAGATTGCGAGCGGAATAATCCTTATAAAGACCCATCAGATCCTCAAAGTGATAGTTGGGATGAGACTCTCCGTGCTGATTGACGTATCCGCGGAGAATGGCATGCGCCAGCGGGTTGCCCGAGGATACGCATTCCCATCCGCGATAAAGGAAGGTATGGGAATGTTGCGCGGCGGTAATGGAGTTGAGCATAACCGAAATGTCGCCGCCCGTGGGGTTTTTCATGCCTACGGGAATATCGATGCCGCTGGCGGTCAGACGGTGCTGCTGATTTTCCACCGAGCGCGCGCCGATGGCAACGTAGGACAACAGGTCGGACAGATAGCGGTAATTTTCGGGATAGAGCATTTCGTCGGCGCAGAACAGACCCGTTTCCTCAATGGCTCTGGTGTGCAGACGGCGAATGGCAATGATGCCCTCCAGCATATCCTCCGCCGCATCGGGATTGGGCTGGTGAACCATTCCCTTGTAGCCGTCGCCCGTGGTACGGGGCTTGTTGGTGTAAATGCGAGGGATGATGAAAAGCTTGTCGGAAACCTTTTCCTGAATCCGAGCAAGTCGGCAAATGTATTCGATCACCGCATCCTCGCGGTCTGCGGAGCAGGGACCGATGACGAGGAGCAGACGGTTGTCCTTTCCCGTAAAGATGTCAGCGATTTCCTTGTCACGGAGAACCTTCTTTGCGGCGTATTCGGCTTTGAGGGGATACTGCTCCTTCAGCTCCATGGGAACGGGGAGCTTGCGAATGAATTTCAGATTGTTTTGCATGGTGTTCGAGTCCTTTTGAAATAGAAAATAAAAAATCGTATATTATTATACAGGATCATGTTCGAATTGTCGACAGTATTTGCGAAAAATTATTAAAAAGTTTATAATTGATAGAAAGAAAAGAAAGAAAACTTCCTTAAACTCATTGACGAAAAAGGAAAAATTTGATATCATATAAGTAGAATAAAATTTGCGGAGGCATATATGGAACTGCAAGGCTTTGAGAAAATTTCGGTGTACGATCTGGAAAGCGCGGCGAAGCTGATCGGAAAGGATTGGATGCTGATCACGGCAAAGGATGAGGAAAGGGGCTCGGTCAACGCCATGACCGCCAGCTGGGGTTGTATGGGCGTGCTTTGGAATAAGCCCGTTGCCGTTTGCTTTATCCGTCCCCAACGCTATACCTACGGTCTTGCCGAAAAAGCGAACCGTCTGTCCCTCGCCTTTTTCGGTGACGGGCATCGTGATGCGCTGAAGCTCTGCGGAACCAAAAGCGGTCGGGATTGCGATAAGCTTCGGGAGGCAGGTCTCTCCCGCACCGAGGCGGACGGCGTGCCCGTGATCGCCGAGGCGGAGCTGTTGCTGATCTGCCGCAAGCTATACGCAGACGATATCAAGGAAGAAGGATTTCTCGATTCCTCTCTTCTCGCGAACTATTCGCAAAAGGATTATCACCGCATCTACGTGTGCGAGATTGAGAGTGCCTACCGAAAAATCAAATAACAGAAAGAACCGAAAAAAGAAGGAGCAAATCAACCATGACGTTACGGGAAGAAATCGAGCTGTTGTGTATGAACGCCAAGGAAGCGGCGGCACGTCTGGCTCTGGCAAATACGGAAACGAAAAACGGCGTGCTTTTGCGCATTGCCAAGCTGTTGGAGGAGGAGCGCGAGGCGCTGATCCTGGAAAACCAAAAGGATCTGGAGGAGGCGGAGGACAACGGTGTTGCCAAAACCATGCTGGATCGATTGGCGTTGAATGAAAAACGAATCGAAGGGATCTGTCAATCCCTCAGAGACTTGGTGAAGCTGGAGGATCCCGTAGGGAAGGGAGAGACGTGGACCCGTCCGTCGGGACTGGAAATTTCCCGCGTGCGGGTCCCCCTTGGCGTGGTCGCCATGATCTACGAGGCACGTCCTAACGTGACGGTGGATTCCGCCGCTCTCTGCCTGAAGACGGGCAACGCGGTGATTCTTCGCGGCGGAAAGGAAGCCATCCATACCAATACCGCCATCGTCGGATTGATCAAACGGGCATTGGAGGACTGTGATCTGGATCCTCACGGGGTGGAGCTGATTGAATCCACCGAGCGGGAAAGCGCCCAGATTCTGATGACCATGCGCGGATACGTGGACGTGCTGATTCCCAGAGGCGGAAAGGGACTGATCAAGAGCGTGGTGGAAAACGCTACCGTTCCCGTCATTGAAACGGGGGCGGGAAACTGTCACCTGTTTGTGGACGAGAATGCCGATCTGGAAATGGCGGTGAAGATCGCCATCAACGCCAAATGCTCCCGTCCTTCGGTTTGTAACGCGGTGGAGACGATTCTGGTTCACGCCAGTGTGGCGGCAAAATTCCTGCCTCGTTTGCATGAGGAGCTGGAGCGGTTTGCCGTGGAGATCCGCGGCTGTGCCCGAACGAGAGTACTGATTCCCACCGCGACAGAAGCCACGGAGGAGGATTATTATACCGAATATAACGATTATATCGTGACGGTGAAGGTGGTGGATACCTTGTCCGACGCTATTTCCCATGTCAATCAATACAGCACGGGTCACAGCGAGGCAATCGTGACCGCCTCGGAGGAGCGGGCGGAACGGTTCTTGGCAGAGGTCAACTCAGCGGCGGTCTACGTCAACGCCTCCACACGGTTTACCGACGGAGGGGAGTTTGGCTTTGGCGCGGAGATCGGTATCTCCACCCAAAAGCTTCACGTCAGAGGACCCATGGGTCTGCCTGCCCTGACTACGGAAAAATATCTTATCAGAGGAAACGGAGCGGTTCGATGAGTAAATGGATGATCGCCTCGGATATTCACGGGGATTTTGAATGCGCTACCCGACTGGTAGAGCGGTATCGGCAGTCGGGGGCGGAAAAGCTGATCCTGCTCGGGGATCTCCTCTATCACGGACCGAGAAACGATTTGCCCGCAGGATATGCGCCCAAGAAGGTGATCGAGCTGCTTAACGGTCTGCGGGACGAGCTTCTTTGCGTAAGAGGAAATTGCGATACCGAGGTGGATCAGATGGTTCTTTCCTTTCCCATACTGGCGGATTACGCCTTTTTGTCGGCGGACGGACTGACGTTTTTTGTGACCCACGGACATACGCACAACACCACCAACCCCCCACCCTTGAAAAAGGGGGACGTTCTGTTGCACGGACATACCCACGTCCCCGCGGCAGAGCCCTTTGGCGCTGGAACCCTCTATCTCAATCCCGGCTCGGTCTCCATTCCCAAGGAGGGCTCTCCCAAGAGCTACCTGTTGTATGAGAACCGAACCTTCTCCTTCTGCCGCTTGGAGGACGGAGCGGTCTTTCGTACCCTGTCGGTAAACTGACGGGTTTCACTATAACTTTCCGCGTATAGCACTGGATGATAGTTCATTCTTTACAAGCTCTCTATCCTTTGCTATAATTAGTGTAAGGATTCTATTTTGAACAAAGGAGTAAAGAAGAATGAAACGCTACATACAAAAAATTACGCCGCTCCTGTTGATATTGGCACTTTTGCTTTCTATGGTTGGATGCGGAGCGGAGACAACGACGGAATCGGAGGAAACGAGTTCCGAAACGTCCACGGAAACGACCACGGAAGAAACCACCGTTGAGGAAGAGCAGACGACAACGGAAGAAACCGAGCCCACGAAGGAAATCAAGTATAAGGACTCCTTAAAGGTTCTCGCTATCGGAAACAGCTTCAGCGTGGACGGAATGGAGTATTTGTGGAATATCTGCGACGATCAGGGAATCGAAACCATCGTGCTGGGAAATCTGTATATCGGAGGATGTACACTGGATACTCATTGGAACAACATTTCCAATAAGACCAATGCGTATACGTACTATAAAAATACCACTGGAAAATGGGTGTCGACCGCAAGCGTCAGCGTGCAGACCGCGATTGCGGACGAAGAATGGGACGTGATTACCATTCAGCAGGCGAGCGGAAGCAGCGGACGGCCGACCACGTACGGTAATCTGACAAAGATCCTCGAGTGGATCGACACGAACAAAACCAACGAAAACGCGGAAATTATCTGGCATATGACGTGGGCGTATGCGCAGAATAGCACTCATAAGGAATTTGTAAATTACCAAAAAAACCAAATGACCATGTATCAGAATATCACCGAAACCGTTCAGTCTACGGTAACCACAAATACGCTGGTTCAAGGCGTGATTCCCAGCGGAACCGCCCTGCAAAATCTCCGTAGCTCTTACGTGGGAGACACGATAACCCGTGACGGCTATCACTTGCATAAGGGAATCGGTAGATATACCGCCAGCCTGACGTGGTTTGCCGCCATTACGGGACGGTCGGTGGAATCAGTAAAATGGGTTCCTATCAATTACTCCGCCTTAAAAAATAATTTGCCCGCCATCAAGGAAGCGGTAACCAATTCGATCCAAACCCCGTATTCGGTTACGCAATCCTCTTATACAGAAGCCCCGAATTAAACGGCTGAAACTTCAAAAAAGATCGCCGTCTCCATCCAACGATGGAGGCGGCGATTTCTTATTTGATCTGCGTACCCGTGGGAACAGAATCGTCCACAAAGATGATCTGACAGCCGCAGGCGTTATTGGTAGCGGCGAGAAGCATGCCTTGGGAGTTGACGTTGCAGATTCGGTTGGGCTTCAGGTTGGCAATGACGATGATCTTTCTGCCGATCAGCTGCTCGGGGGAGTATTCCTCTTTGATGGAGGACATGATGACCCGCTCGCCGATGCCGTCGTCCAGCGTGAGCTTCAGGCAGGAGTGAGACTTGCGTACGCCCTCTGCCTTGAGAATTTTGCAGACGCGCAAATCGATCCGTCCGAAGTCGTCGATGGTGGCCTGCTCCTTGACGGGCTCGACGGGATCGGGGGTGCGATCCACCTCTTGCGCTTCCGCCTCGGGACAGCAGGTTTCCTCAGGGTGATCGGCGCGGAGCTCTTCCTCGGTCTGAGGATAGGAGAAGTCCAGAAGTCCCACGTATTTTTCCGACTCAATGGCATAGAGGAAGAGGTACAGTCTCGGACCTCTTTCCTTGTCGATGAGAAGCTTGTATACGTTCTTGAAGAAGGTGCCTTGTACGCCCTTCAGCTCCTTGTCGGACAGATCCGCGCCATAGATACGCTTTGGGATGGCGTACAGCTCGGAATTGAGCTCGTCCAGTGTGTAGCCACCTGTGGCAATATAACCGTGAAGCTGCCGGATCGCCCTCTGCTCTTTTTCGTCCAGAGTGTTGTAGACCTCCCAGTTACGGGTCACGCGCAGACGGTTGACCTGATCGGGGGCGCACTGCTCCAGCCAGAACTTGGCACGCATCAAACGGTCGGCGAAGTCGGATTCCTTGTAGGGAGTGCCGATCTTCTCAAATACGGTCTCCAGCATGGGGATGTTGAAGTTGACCACGGAGCCCATCTGTACCAGAAGCGCCATGGGAACGGTGGCAAGCTCACGACCCTCGATGTGACAGTTGTAAAGAATATCCCGCGTGATTTCGTTTGCTTTGCCCTCGCGGCAGTCGGTCAGCATCTTGTCAAACTCAAAATACTGGCGAAGAATGCCGTCGTCAAAGCAAATGTCGAATGCCTTGGTGGGATCGGTTTTGGCGTAGAGCCACAGAAGAACCTCAGGCTGATAGAGCTTGAGCAGGGTATCGGGGGTCAGATTCAGACCCGAGGAAGAGGACATTTTACCCGTCATTCCCTTGATACCGATAAACTCGTAGCCTTGGAACAGGGGAGCGTCATAACCGAAGATCCGTTTGGAAATGATCTTGGAGTTGCTGTAAGAGCCCGTGGGAGCGGCGTGATCCTTTCCGCCCGGTTCAAAGTCAACCTGCTCGTATCTCCAACGCATTGCCCAGTCGACCTTCCAACCCAGCTTGCAGTTGAAGTTCTCAAGGAAGTTGAAGTGACCGCTATGACCGCAACGGCAGGTGTAATCTGCCTCGGTTCCGTCCTCGGAGAAGGCGGTAATCTTGGTGAAGTCGGTGTGACATTCGGGGCAAAAGATACTAACGGGAGAGTAAGCCGCCTTCTCGGCGTCGCGCTCCGCCTTCAGCTCCTCCTCGGACTTGGAGGTATCCTTGGTCTTGAAGGAGTCGAGAATCTCGAAGATTTCGCCTCTCTTGCGGATTGCCTCGATGATGTCCTTAGTGTATTTGCCCGAGCGGTACATTTCTGCCTGATAGCGGCAGTCCAGCTTCATACCGAATGGCTCGATGCCCTTGAGGAATTCCTCCTCGAAGTGCTGCGCATAATTTTCGTGACAGCCCCAAGGGTCGGGAATATCCACGTAGGGGCAGCCGATGTATTTGTCGTAGTCGCTTCCCACAACAGCCTGTACGTTGGCGGGAATCTTGCGGCAACGGTCGAATTCATCCCAGGAAACCAGCAGCTTTGCTTTTTTTCCTTTCTTTTGAAGCGCCTTTACCACAAACCACGGGGTGGCAAAGTCACGGAAGTTTCCGATGTGAACCGATCCTGAGGGGCTGACGCCTGCGGCGCATACGTATTCCTCTTTGTCGGGATCTCTGGCGATGATCTTTTCTGCAATTTCTTCTGACCAGTGCATGATGGACTCCTTTATTTTAAAATTCAATCAATTCCATTCCATAATATCATATTGTATCACAAAAAAACGGTCTTGTCAAGCCCCGCACTTGGGTTTTTAAGCATCCCGACGTAAAATCCAGAAAAGTAAAAAAACTATCGTTTTTCCGATAAAGCTAAAAAATAAACGGTTTTTTCAAAAAGAAAAAAGCTGATCATGATCATGATCATGAGAAAGGAAGAAACGCCCAAGCAACCGCTTGGGCGTGAGGATGCTCCGCGCCTTATTTCAAAAACAGTTCCAAAAGAAAGACTGCCACACAGGAAATCACCGCCACCTGGAACAGACTCCGTCCGAACCAAGCCAGCAGGATCGCGATGATCAGCGCAATGCCGGCGGAAATGGGAGTCTGGGTCGCCGACAGGATTGCCGGGAAGGTCATCACCGCCAACGTGACGTAGGGAACGTAGTAGAGGAAGGAGCGGATGGTCTTGTTCTTGATCTCCTTGCGAATCAGGGTCAGGGGAAGGACACGGATCAGATAGGTGACCCCTGCCATGCAAGCGATGTAAATGTAAATATTCATGCCTGTTCCTCCTCTTCACCCTCGCGGATAGGGAGCCAGATCGCCGCAACCAGAGAAATGACCACGGTCAGAACGATGATGCGGATCCCCTCCGAGATATCACGGATCACGGGGAGAGATTCACAGGCAAGACTTAACCCAAAGCTGACGGCAACCAAGACCGCAACCACCCGATTCTTCCGTGCCTCGGGAACAAAGACCGAGATAAACATACCGTAAAGCCCTACGCTCAGGGCACTGAGCAGACGCAAGGGAAGCACGTCCCCGAGGACGGCACCCACAAAGGTACCGATTGTCCACCCCGCCGTCGCTACGCAAAAGGTGCCGTATGTAAAGAAAGGGTCGAGGGGCTCGGGCTGGGCAATGGAGACCCCGAAAATCTCATCGGTGACGGTAAAGCCCAAGAGAAGCCGCTGCCACGTACTTACCCCTGCCTTCAGCTTTTGACTGAGGGCGGCGGACATGAGGAGGTATCGGGCGTTTGCCACCGCCTCCATCAAAAGCACCTCCAGATAGCTCGCTCCCACGGCGATCAGGGCAAAGCCCGCGTATTCTCCCGCGGAGGCGTTGATCAGTAGACTGGTCAGAGCGGCTTGCAGGGAGTGGAGCCCCGCTTTTTTTGCGGTAATGCCAAGGGCGATGGAAACGGCAAAGTATCCAAGAGAGATGGGGATACCCGACTTCATGCCCCGAAGAAACCATTTTCTGCGATTCACGATGTTTTCCTTCTTGCTTTTCCTTATTTTGCGAAATAGTCCAACGCCTTGCGGTAGCCCTCAAAGCCCAGTCCGCAGATCGTCTTGACGGCGACCATGGACACGTAGGAGCGCTTGCGGAATTCCTCACGGGTTTGAATGTTGGAGAGGTGAACCTCCACCGTGGGAATGCCCACTGCCTTCAGGGCATCAAGGATTGCCACGCTGGTGTGAGTGTAGGCGGCGGGATTGATGATGATGCCCTCGTACACTCCGTACGCCGCTTGGATCACGTCCACGAGCTCTCCCTCGTGATTGGATTGAAAAAGGGTGACCGTATGTCCCAGCTCCTTTGCCGAGGCGCGGATGTAATCCTGCAGAGCGGCGAAATCCTGCTTGCCGTAGATGGTGGGCTCACGAATGCCCAGCATATTTAAATTTGGTCCGTTAATAACCAAAAGCTTCATTGTACATTCCTTTCTCTTGATAGAATCCTCAGATGCGCTCTGAGAGCCGTTTTAACATCATCTCAGCAGTTTTCTCCTTGATCTCGGTGCTCTCAATCCGAATGTCCGCAAATCGCTCGTAGGAGGCTTTACGGGCGTTGTAGAGCGTCTCGAGGGAGGTTCGCTGTGAGATGGGTCTGCCGTCCTTTGCCAGCTTGGCAAGCTTCCGCTCCAAATAAATAATCACGCCGTTCTGGTGCAGAGGGGCGTAGTTGTAGTCTTTGGTTACCGCACCGCCGCCGCAGGCAATGACCGTGCCGCTCAGCTTACCGAGAGCGACCAGTACCTCGTGCTCCATTTCACGGAAGCGTTCCTCCCCGAGGGCTTCGATGGCCTCGGCGGGGGTCATGTTGTGCATGGCGCCAAATTCGGTGTCGGCATCGTAGAAGGGACGACTCATTTTGTCCGCCAATAGCTTGCCCACCGAGCTTTTTCCGCAACCGGGCATGCCGATGAGGATTACGTTTTTGGTGTCGGCTTCGATCTGCTTGGTGATGAAGTCGATCACCCCCTCCTCGGCAGAGTCTCCCGTAAAGAGCTCAAATGCCTTGACCGCCTGAGCCACCAGCATATACAGTCCGTTGATACAGGGGATCCCCCTCGCCTCCGCATCCAGAAGCAGAGCGGTTCGTGCGGGATTATAGATCACGTCCAGTACCCCTTGACAGTTGGGGAAGCGGTTCAGATCCAGAAGGGTTTGTCCGTTGTTGGGATACATCCCCACGGGGGTGGTATTGACGATCACCTCCGCATCGAAATGACGGTCAAGATTGTCGTAGTTGTTTTCCAAGCGTCTGCCAACGACTACAAGCTCACGGACACCTCGATCCCGAAGCACGGCGCAAACCGTCAAGGACGCGCCGCCGCTGCCGAGGACCAAGGCTTTTTTGTCTCGCACGTCCACGCCTGAGGCGGTCAGCATTCCGTCAAAGCCGAAATAGTCGGTGTTGTAGCCCCAGAGCTTGCCGTCGGGACGGCGCACCACCGTGTTCACCGCTCCGATCCGCTCCGCCTCGGGAGAGATTCCGTCAAGGAAGGGAATGACGGTCTGCTTATAGGGAATGGTCACGTTAAAGGCGTCGTAGCCGCCATTTTTTACGAAGCTTCCCACCTCCTCGGGGGTCAGCTCCACCAGATCATAGGGATAATCCGCCATCTGCGCGTGAATCATCGGTGAAAAGCTGTGACCCAGATGCTCGCCGACCAGACCGCATTTCATCTGTGAATAGCCTTGCTTCATCAGATAACCTCCGAGTATGAGCCGAGGTAGGAGAATTCATCGCACTCTGCCTCCAGCTCCGCCAGAAGCTGAGCAAGCTTGGCAGAATACACCGAAGCCTCCAGATCGAAATAGAACATAAACTCAAAATCACGGTCGGGAATGGGACGGGACTCCAGCTTCAGCAGGTTGATGCCCAGCGCGTTGAAGCGGGAGAGCATCCGATACAGAGCGCCCGGCTTGTGGGGGGTGACTACCATCAGACTGGTGCGATCCGCCCCCGGATAGATCTCGGTTTGATTAGTGATGCAGATGAATCGGGTGTGGTTGTTGCCGTTGTCCTGTACGGAAGAGCGAAGGATGGATAGTCCGTACTGTCCCGCGCAGGAGCGAGAGGACAGGGAGGCAACGTCCCGTCTGTCAGACTCCGCAACCATCTGCGCCGCCTTTGCCGTATTTTCCACACGGGTGATCTTGACGTTAGGACCGAGGGAGGCAAGGAAGGAGGCGCATTGGTTGATTGCCTGCTCGTGGGAGAAAATTTCACGAATCTCGGACAGCTCCACGCCAGACTTTGTCAGCAGATTGTGGTCGATCTTGATCCGTACGGTACGCACAATACGGAATTTATGGTCGATCATCAGATCGTAGACCTTTTTCACCGAGCCTGCCGTGCTGTTCTCGATGGGGATCACCGCATAGCGGCAAAGTCCCGCGTCAATGGCATCAAAGACCTTCTCCCAGTTGGAGAAAAAGACGATGTTGGGTGCCTTGAAGAGCCGTTCGGCGGCAATTTGGGAATAGGCACCCTCCACACCCTGACAGGCAACTGTGGCGCGGTCGGGGAACATACGGGTGGTATTCTCAATGGCATCTGTGATCTCACGGTACAAGGGGGAATCGAGTCCCAACCGCTTGTATTGATAGGAACGGGAGAGATCCAGAAGGGTGGAATAGAGGGTACGGGCGTACTCCTCAAACTCCTCTCCCGACAGCTCGGAGATTTTTTCCAGCAGAGCGCGCTCGCGGGAGGCATCCAATACCTGTATATTGTTTTCCCGCTTGTATTCGGCGACGCTTGCGGATACGTTCATGCGTTGGATGAACAGGGGGACCAGCTCACGGTCGATTTTGTCGATCTGTTCTCTCAGTTCTTTCAGTTCCATAATGTTTCCTTTTGTATGTATTTTGAATGATTGCCAGTATTCTTCGGAGAGAGGATTTCAGCCGCTGACAACGGTGTTAGCAGAGTCCAAATGTCGAAAAGTTTTGGTCACGCTTTTCAAAAGCTTGCGCGGAGGAGGGCGCGGAGGGCGAAAGCTCCCTTTCGGCGTTTTTTTTTGCGAGCTTTTTCTTTGCGCCTACGGCATCAAAGAAAAAGCAGCGGAACAGATTCACGCAAGGCAACGAATGGTTGTGATTTTCTGTGGTTTATCAGCTGTCTGAACACTTCTCCTTGGGGAAGTTCTGCTTTTTTTATTATGATGCGGACTTCCTTTTCCGAAAGCCCAGATACGCCATTACGAGGATGAGGACGGGGAAGACAATGGCAACAAGGAAGGAGACCTTCAGATTATTGCCAAACGCCTCGGCGATCCAGCCCGCCGTTGTCGGACCCACCAGACAGCCGATATCCCCAGCCATGGCGAGGACCGCAAACATCCGAACGCCGCCGTAGGGCATTTTGGCAGATGCCAGACTGTACGTACCGGGCCACAAAATTCCCACCGACAGTCCGCACAGCGCGCAACCCAACAGGGAAATCAGGGGGAGGGGGGAGAGGGCGGCGATGAAATAGGCGACGATACAAAGCCCCGAGGAGATCAGGATGAAGCGAAGCAGATTGAGCTTGCCGCCCGATTTTCCGTAGAACACACGGGAGGAGCCCATCAGAATGGCAAAGGCACAGGGACCTAACAGGTCGCCCATGGATTTGGAGACACCCAGTCCCGATTCCGCAAAGCTGGAAGCCCATTGCGCCATGATTTGCTCCGCCGCGCCCGCGCAGAACATCATCACGAAGAACACCCAAAAGATTCCCTTGCGGAACATGGAGTGTTCCTTGGTCTGCTCGCTTTCGGGTGCCTCGGGAAGGGTGTAGATGGGAACGAAGCAGAAGGCAAGCGCCCCCATAGCGGGAACGATCGCCCAAAGAGCGGACAGAATCCGCCAGTGGTGAATACCTGCCAAGGTGAAAAACAGAGTGGAAAGAAGCACGACACCTGCCAGCCCCCAGCTGTAAAAGGAGTGAAGCAAACTCATGGCAGAGCTTTTTTCCTCGGTGGGGCAGGCTTCCACGACAGGGCTGATCAGCACCTCAATGATCCCTCCGCCCACAGCGGCGATCATCACCGAGATCATCAGTCCGATATAGGGATCGGGAAGCAGATCGGGCAGATAGGCAAAGCCCGTCATGCCGAGTACGGCAAAGACGTGGGCAAGCACCACCCACAGACGGGTGTTGACCCCACCGGCGAATTTTGCCGCTGCCGCGTCAGCGGTAAGCTGGGTTAAAAAGCTGACGGCAATCAGGAGACTGATTTTTCCCAGCGAAATATGGTAGGTTTTTTCAAAGGTGATAAACAAAAGAGGCGCAAAATTGATGGTGATGGCTTGGGTCAGATAGCCGATATAGGCGGCTCTGACCGTAGACGATGCGGTAAGCTTCATAAGAATCCCTTTCGTTTTGCCGCTCGGAAGGAAACGGCGTGATTAGCGGGCATCGGCAAGGAGGTCGCAGACGGCGATTGCCGCCGCCGCCTCGAAGACGGGAACGGCGCGAAGGACGATGCAGGGGTCGTGTCTGCCCTTGATGGACAGCTTAACGGGCTTCATGGAAACCATGTCCACACTGTCCTGCTCCTTGAAGATCGAGGGGGTGGGCTTCATGGCGGCTCGGAATACCAACGGCATGCCCGTGCTCATTCCGCCGAGGATTCCTCCCGCGTTGTTGGTGGTGGTTACGATCCGACCGTCCTTGACGGTAAAGCCGTCGTTATTCAGAGAGCCTCGGAGAGTAGAGCCTTCAAAGCCGTTGCCGAACTCGATTCCCTTGACACCGGGAATGCCGAAGAGAATGGCTGCAAGACGGTTTTCTACCCCGTCAAACATATGCTCACCAAGTCCCGCGGGCAGCCCCGTTACGGCACATTCTACCGTTCCGCCGATGGAATCCCCCTCGGCGCGAACCTCTTCTATCAGGGTACGCATCCGTTCTCCCGCTTGTTCATTCAAAACAGGGAAGGCGGAGCGGGAGGCGAGAAGCTCGAATTCCTTTTCTCCCACATTTACGGGATCAAATCGATCGTCCGTGATCCCGCCGATAGAGGACACGTGAGCGGCGACGTGAATCTTTTTCGTTTTCAGATATTGGAGACAGATGCCACCCACAATACACAGGGGCGCGGTCAGCCGTCCCGAAAAATGTCCGCCTCCCCGAAGATCTACCGCCTCTCCGTATTTCATTCTTGCCGCAAAATCCGCATGGGAAGGACGGGGAACGAAGGAGAGGTTGGAATAGTCGGAGGAGCGTTGATTGGTGCTGCGAATGATGGCGTGGAGCTCACTGCCATCCAAGGTGGAGTCCCCCACCACACCCGAGAGAAATTCGGGAATGTCCGCTTCCTTTCTTGGGGTGGAGAGAGAATTCTGCCCCGGCGCGCGTCGCCTCATAAAGGCGGCAAGCTCCTCCTTGTCAAAGGAAAAGCCCGCGGGCAGTCCCGTGGCGACGATCCCGATCTGGGGATCATGAGAGCCGCCGTAAATGGATATATTGATAGTTTTACCGTATTTTGTAGACATAATACCGCCTTTCTCGGAAAGAGAGAATTTGGGTTGTTTTATGATTGATTTGTCAGAGAGCGTCTGTTTCCACCGATGCGCCGATCCGATCCATATCCTCCCAAAAGGCGGGGTAGGATTTGGCAGCGGACTCGGCTTGCTCGATCACAATGGCGTTGCGGCAAGCCACCGAGGCAACGGCGGCGCTCATGGCGATCCGATGGTCGCCGAAGGAGGATACCGCACCGCCCGAGAGCTTGTCTACTCCCTCGATGATCAGCCCGTCAGGGGTCTCGGTAACCTTGGCGCCCAGAGCATTCAGTACGGCGCGAACGGTTTGGAGCCGATCGCTTTCCTTCAGGCGCAGACGGGAAGCGTTATCGATTACGGTTTTCCCCTTGGCAACCGAGGCGACGGTTGCGAGCACGGGAACCAGATCGGGAATTTGAGACGCATCGATCTCGATCCCACAAAGGGGGGCGGGCGAAACGGTCACACGGTCGTTCTCCGCTGTAACCTTGGCACCGAATTGCCGCAGAATGGACACAACGGCACGATCGCCTTGGCGAGAGCTCAGATCCAACCCCTCTACGGTGATCGGATGGGACCCGATGGCACCCATACAAAGGGGAAAGGCGGCACCCGACCAGTCTCCCTCTACGAATACCTCGCGGGGGGAGCGCAGACCGTTGTTTTCACGGATCACGTAGCCTGACTCTACACGCTCGGCAAGAATGCCAAACCGCCGAAGGGCATCCGCCGTCATGTCCACGTAGGGGGCGGATTCTAAGGTTCCTTCCACGGTGAGTGTTCCCACCTTACCTGATACCGCAAGGGCAAACAGCAGTCCGCTGATAAACTGGGAGGAGACGTTTCCCGCGATGGAAAAGTCGCTTTCCTCAATCTGCCCCAAGCAAACCATGGGATTGGAGCCCGCGGGGGAGAATCGAATTCCGCACCGCTCCAGCTCCTCCCGAAGGGGAGAGAGGGGACGGTTGGGAAGCCGTCCTGCCATGACGAAGGAGGCGTCTGCCCCCAGCATACAGGTCAGGGGGACGAGAAACCGCATGGTGGAGCCGCTTTCCCCGCAGTCAAGAACCGCATTCTTTTGCAGCTCCTTGATGGGGGTGACACGATAATAGGGCGCATCACGGACGATGGTGGCTCCTAAGGCGCAAAGACACCGTACGGTGGCAACGATATCCTCGTTGATTTGATCGCACCGTACCGTGGTTTCTCCGTCGGCAAAGGCGGCACAGATCAGAAGTCGGTGCGCCGCCGATTTGGAAGGAATGGCTCGGAGCGTGCCGCAAGGCGCGGAGGGTTGCATACGAACGTTCATGCGCTCAGTCCTTTCTGAATATAACTCGGAAGCTGGTCTACGGGAACCGCATAGAGACGGCTGTTGCCGATTCCGTAAGGAATGATCAGGGTCAGCGTGTCTCCCGATCGCTTCTTGTCGGCGGTGGCGATCTCACAAAGCTCCTCGGCAGAGTAGGGACAGTCGGTGGGCAGACCCTCCTGCTTCAAAAGGGCGATCAGCTCCTCCAGCTCCTCCGCGGGGCAAAGTCCCAAACGATGTGCCAGACGGGTCACGATCACCATGCCCATGGCGACGGCGCTTCCGTGGGAAACGGTCAGGTTGGAGCAGATCTCAATGGCGTGCCCCACCGTATGACCCAGATTCAGGAGCTGACGGGTTCCTTTGTCGAACTCGTCCTCCTCCACGATCTTCGCCTTGTTGTTCACACAGACCGCAATGACCTCCTCGATCTGGGAGCGGACCCCGCTCTTCAGTAACTCAAAGAAGGGGCGGTCGTTGATGACGCCGTATTTGATGACCTCGGCACAGCCGTCGGAAAAGACCTCGGGGGTCAAGGTGCCGAGGGTGGTGTAGTCACAAAGCACGAGGGTGGGCTGATGGAAGGCACCCGCCAGATTTTTTCCCGCGGAAAGATCCACCGCCGTTTTGCCGCCCACGGAGGAATCCACCGCCGCCAGCAGGGTGGTCGGCATCTGAATGAAGCGGATGCCGCGCAGATAAACGGCGGCGGCAAAGCCCGTCAGGTCCCCGATCACGCCGCCTCCAAGGGCTACCAGCGCATCGGAGCGGGTCAGACGGTTCTCGGCGAGAACCTCCAATAGATCGATGAGGTTTTCGGCACTTTTGGATGCCTCCCCGTTGGGGAATACATAGTAAAAGACGTCAAAGCCAGCTGCCTCCAAGGAAGCGGTTACCGTGTCCAGATATAGGGGCGCTACGTTGTCGTCGGTGACTACACAGAGCCGACACGCCTTTCCCAGCGCGGCTTTGCAATAGTTTCCCGATTGCGCCAGCAGTCCTTCTCCGATTACTACGTCGTAGGATACCGACGCATTGACTTTGATCGTTTTCATGCTTTTTGTTTCCTTTTTCTTTTTTTCTTTATTTTCTCACCGTTTTTCGGCGAGCACTCTATCTTTTTCGCAAGCCTTTCTAGGAATGCCGCTATCTCCCAACAAGCATTCTGCTTTTTTCGCGAGTGTTTTCTTTTGGTTACTTTTCTTTTTTAAAAGAAAAGTAACACGCATCCCCCGCATCTTAACCGTCGATTTGTTCCTTGGCGATTCGTCCGTCGCGGAGGAGGGTGCGAAGGGTATCGGCATCGTTTGTTTCGATGGCGTCACGGTATTCGGAGAGGGAGTGAATGATCCGATCCAGCTCAAAGAGCAGAGGATCCTTGTTTTCGAGGAACAGCTCGGTCCACATTTGCTCATTCAGCCAAGCCACACGGGTCATATCCTTGTAGCTTCCCGCGGAAAAGCCCTTATGTCCTTTGGCGGAGGGGCTTTTTACGTAAGCATTGGACACCAGGTGTGCCAGCTGGGAGGTAAAGGCGATCATCTGGTCGTGCGCCTCCGCTGTAGTCACGGAAAATTTCCCGAAGCCTGCGGGGGCGAGAAGCTGACGAATCTGATCCAGAAAAGAAATGTCGTCGTAAAGGGGCGGAACCAGCACCATGGGCGCATTCTTGAAGAGTGTCGCCTTGGCGTACTTGATTCCCGAATATTGGGTGCCTGCCATGGGGTGACCGCCTACAAAGGTAAAGCCGTACTGCTTCGCCAAGGCAAAGCCACACTCACAGATCTGCTTTTTGGTACCGCAGAGGTCGATCACCACGGTGTGCTTATCGATGAAGGGGGCGATTCGGGTCAGATAGTCCACCGCCGTCTGGGGATAAAGCCCGATAAAGAGAAGATCGCAGGAGGGAAGGGTGCTTTCGTTCAGGACTCCGTCGGTGATGCCCGCCAAGGCGGCGTAGCCCAACGTGGCATCGTTGACGTCAAAGCCGAGAACCGTGTGTCCCGCCTCCTTGTACGCCTTTGCCATGGAGCCGCCGATCAATCCAAGACCGCAGATTCCTACGGTCAGCTTGGTTCCGTCTGTCATCTTACAACCCCTTTACCGCATCCAGCACCTTGGAGACTGCCGCCGTTACGTCGGCGAAGGCATCGGGGGTCAGGGACTGGGCACCGTCACACAGCGCGTGAGCGGGATCGTTGTGAACCTCGATCATCAGACCGTTCGCGCCGCAAGCCGCCGCGGCGAGAGCCATGGGCTTGACCAGACGCGCAACACCCGTGGCGTGGGAGGGGTCAATGATAACGGGAAGGTGGGTCAGCTCGTGCAAGAGGGGAACGGAGGACAGATCCAGCGTGTTTCTGGTGTAGGTTTCAAAGGTACGGATGCCCCGCTCGCAAAGGATTACGTTCTCGTTTCCGCCTGCCATAATGTATTCGGCAGACATGAGAAGCTCCTTGAGGGTGTTGGCGAGTCCGCGCTTGAGCAGAATGGGCTTTTGCGTTCTGCCCAGCTCCTTGAGCAGTTCAAAGTTCTGCATATTTCTCGCGCCGACCTGAATGACGTCTACCTCCTCGAATAGGGGCAGATGGTTGGCGTTCATGATCTCGGTGACGATGGGAAGTCCCGTCTCCTTCTTTGCCTTTAGCAGAAGCTCGATGCCGTCCGCCTTCAGACCTTGGAAGTCATAGGGAGAGGTGCGGGGCTTGAAGGCACCGCCGCGGAGCATGGTGGCACCTGCCGCCTTCACCGCACGGGCGATCTCCATCACCTGCTCCTCGCTTTCCACCGAGCAGGGACCCGCCATAATGGCGAAATCCTTGCCGCCGACGGTGGTGTTGCCTACGGTGATGATGCTGTCATCGGGGTGAAATTTGCGGTTCGCGCTCTTGAAGGGCTCGCTGATTCGCTTCACAGAGTCCACGATATCCAGACTTTCCAGAAGCTCGGCATCGATCTTGGCGGTGTCTCCCACCAGACCAAGGACAGTGTGAACACTACCCTTGGACAGATGCACGTCCAGTCCTTGGGATCGGATCCATGCGGAAAGATTTTCGATTTGCTTGTCGGTTGTGCCTGCTTTGAGTACTGCGATCATGATGAATGATTCTCCTTACGTTTGTTCTGATTTTCGCGCGAGTCAGAGGACGAACGCCCCATCGCGCAAAAAAATGAAGCCTTCGCGGTGTTTTTCACCGGAAAGGCTTCATGATAGTTTTTAAATGGGGATCGGACGAGCCGACGGATAAAAACCAATGAAACTGAACTCCGCGCCAAAAAGCACCTTTATATTTCTTACTTCTTAAAGTAAAAGCAATAAAGGTAATAAAACTTGTTGGCAAAGGACAGATTCGCGCTCATTGTGCCTTTTCTCCTTATTTCTATACGATAGGAACAGTTTAGCACTTCTTGGCACTTTTGTCAAGGGATTTTTCAAAAAAAAACCGATTTTTTTCGTATTTTCAAACCCTTATCCCAAAAATCCGTAAAAGACGATGCCGAGTACGGCGGAGATCAGGATCATCACAATGGGAGACAGCTTCTTTTTCTTTTTGAGGAGCTTGGGAAGAAAGTGAATTCCCACGAGGATGGCGAAGATCACGGGAGCGCGGAAATCAAGGGTGGGGGCGGTCTTCAGATCGGAAACGCCCAGTACCGTGCCAAGGATCATGGTGATGGCGGTGGCAAGGATCAGACCCACCACGGCGGGGCGGATTCCACCCATCACTGCCTGCATGCCGCGGTATTTGAACAGATTCCGCGCCACGGATACGATCAACAGAATGATAATAAAGGAAGGCAGCACCACGCCCAGAGTGGCAAGGGCAGAGCCCAGAATACCGCCCTGTGTCGATCCTACGTAGGTTGCCATGTTGACGGCAATGGGACCGGGGGTGGATTCGGCGACGGCAAGAAAATTCATAAAGTCCGCCTCGGACATCCAGCCGTGCTCAACGACCGCCTCCAGCACCAGCGGGATCATGGCGTATCCGCCGCCGATGGTGAACAGACCGATTTGGAAGAAAGTCAGAAACAACTCCAGATAGATCATTTCGTTTCCTCCTTTCCGCTCTTGTCATCCGCCTTGCGCAGACCTGTCAAGAGATAGACGAACAGTCCGATGGCACCGCAGATGAGGATATAGAAGATAGAGGAGAAGTTTACCGCCAGCAGGCTCATGAGTACCATGGCAACCACAACGCCGCCCAGCAAACAAAGGTTCATGGGAGTTTTCTTCAGCCCCTTCAGCATCTTCAGTCCTGCCGACAGGATCAGGAAGGTTACGCAGACCTGAATGCCTCGGAAGGCATACGCCACGTATTTCAGTGACAGAAACGCGTCAAAAAACAGGGAGATGATAAAAATAATAATGAAGGAGGGGAGCACCACGCCAAGGGTTCCGAGGGTGGAGCCAATGACCCCCGCGCGGCGATAGCCCAGATAGGTGGAGCTGTTGATGGCAATGGGTCCTGGGGTGGACTCGGCGATTGCCACCATATCAAGAAATTCGTCTTTGTCGATCCAGTTTCGCTTGGAAACGAATTCATTTTGCAACAGAGCGATCATGGCGTATCCGCCGCCAAAGGTGAACAGACCGATCTTGAACATAATGAAAAACATATTCCAAGCTTTTTTAAATTTGCTCACAATGATTATCCTTTCTGTGTTCTTTTTGATATCCTCGCTATTATATCACAAAATCCGCAAGCCGTCAATACGAAAGCGCTTTTTGATCTTGAAAAACAAGGCGAGCCGCCCCACGAATCTCGTGCGGGCGGCTCGTTGAAGCTCAGTATCCAATCTCAAAGGCAACCATATCCCATCCCATATGGCTGACCGAGGCGATTTCTTTATATTTGTGTCCTTGGAGAAACTGTTGTTCGTAGTCTGCGTTGCGGAAGGGAAGCTGAATGTAAATCATGCGGTCATGATGAGGCAGTTCCCGAGCCAGATCGATGGAGGAGTTTGCGTAAATGATAGATACTTCGTCTGACGGATCCTTGCTCAGATACCGCTCTCCCGTTTCCTTGTCCAAGGAGATATAGTACGGATCGTTGATGTACGGATAGCCAAATCCGAGGATCAGATATTCTGTGTAGACAAAATTGCCGATGGAGGGGGCTCGGTATTCTCCCGAGAAGACCAAGCAAACGTCGTCCTCGGCGGGATCGATCTGAGCAAGAAGCTCGTCAAGCGCCTCATCGAAATAGAGGATTTCCCGATTGTATTGTCCATTAACGGAAATGGAGTTCATTTCCTTTCCGTTGGTCAAAATACTGTTGCCCGTGTAAACGATAGAACCGGTTCCCTTGTCCAGCGATTGAAAGCACCGCCGCATCAAGGGATCTACTGTCAGATAGCATTGAGCGAGGCAAAGGGCGGCAAGCGTGCCGGCGATCGCCGCGCGAAGACGGATACTGTTCAACAAGCGGTCCAGCGCTTCGGGCAGAAGCAGGAGCAGGGTCAACGCGAATACCGACCCGTAGCGGATATGGTTATAGGTGACAAAGAGCAGCGTCGGGAGCAGAATGGCAACGATCGCCGTTAGGATCTCCAACAGAACGATCTGCCGTTCCTTGTCGGACTGCTTTCTTTCCCGAAGGGCACCCGCGGCGAAGCCGGCGGCGATTACCAGCAGGATCAGCCACGTGAAGTTGGAGAAAATCAAAGAGGTCAAACGCTCCTTGATATATACCAAATTTACGTCAAAGGAATTGAATTTGCTTTCATATTCGGTCTCAATGGTTAGATTGTTACTGGACAGCCAGCTGAAGGACAGCAGATCGTAGAGCCAGAACAGTCCGTAGCCCAGCACGGGGATTGCCAAGGAAAGATCCATCCGCCGCCACAGCGAAAGTTCCTTCTTTTTGGGATCGAAAATCTCAAACAACAGCTTGACGACCATGACCAGTGCCAAAACCGCGGCACCTGTTTCCTTGCTGAAGCAGATCAGCAAAGCGGCGGCAGTCTGAATCAAGGGAAGCTTCCTCACGTCTGCCCAGAAGAACAAGAGAATTCCAAAGGCAAGAAAGGTCTCAAGGCTGATGGAGTAGACTAAGCCGTGGGTAAAGGGGGAAAAGGCATACACGCACGCCAGAAGCAGATGTAAAACGGGATGGCGGTCGGGAAGCATGGCTTGAGAGATCTGATAGAACAGAACCGTTCCCACAACCAGCAAAGCCAAGTTGACCGCATAGATCGAAAAAACGGGATTGTCGAACAGTCCATTGACGATGATATAGAGCAGGGACGCGCCGTAGGCGGCATGGTTGGCAAGCCGAAGCTCCTCCAGATCGGTGACTGTGGAGAAGGAAATATCCTGTACGTAGTAGTAGTAATCAAAGCTGTCCCAACGGATCCACGCGTTGAAATTCTCCAGATTGAGAAGAATCAAAAGCAGGCAGAGAAGCGCAAGGGGAATTGCTCGAAGCCAATTCTTTTTCTTCGATAGATCTTTTTCTTCTACGGGAATTGCCTTGCGCAGGCAAATTAGCTCATAGCCAGTCAGCGCAAGGAATACTGCGCAGACGATCAGAGAGACGAGCGCTTTGGCGCGGAAGCCTTGGGTGACGAAGATTCGGATGCCGAAGGAGCCGAGGGAAAGTGCCAGAAGGGCATACGTCGCGGCAGAGATGCCCATTGCCGTGCGATCCGCATTCGATAGCTCGTCGGAACGGGTCAGAAAGACTTGATGATTCCAAAGGGTCAGCAGGATCGACACGCCAAGAGAGACAAACAAAATCCAGATCTGACGGAAGGAGGCACAGGCATACAGACCGATGAACGAGATCAGCAGCGCGGCTGACAACGGTGTTTGAAAAGAGCAGCGTTTTTGAAGCAAGCGATCCATATATCCTCCTTTTTCTTCTATTAAAAGATAATTTCTTCATCATTATAGCACGATTGAGTGGGGTTGTCAAGAGATTTTCTCATTGCCATGCTTGGATTTCCGAAAAATGAAAGGAATTTTTGGAAGAAAAAACAAGGAAAGAGCGATCCGTAAGGTTCGAATCGCTCTTTGGGTTGGTATTATTCGGTGGTGTAGTTGTCAAAATAACCCTGAATGAAGACGATGGGGGTACCCTTGTCGCCCGAGCCCGAGGTCAGGTCACACAGAGAGCCGATCAGGTCGGTGAGTCTGCGGGGGGTAGTACCCTCGGATGCCATCTGTCCGTACAGATTGCCGTCCTTCTCCTGAATCTTGCCCTTGATCGCTTCCTTCAGCTCGTCTCCCGACAGATCGGCAAAGTCGTTGTCGGCAAGATACTTCAGCTTCAGCTCGTTGGGCGTGCCCTCCAGACCCTTGGTGTAAGCGGGGGCAACCACCGGATCGGCAAGCTCCCAGATCTTTCCTACGGGATCCTTGAAGGCACCGTCGCCGTAAACCATGACCTCGATGGTTTTGCCCGTTGCCTCGTACAGCTTCTTCTGGATGGCGTCAACCACAGGCTGGCAATTTCTGGGGAAGAGCTTGACCTGATCCTCGGTTGCCTTGTTGGAGCCAAGCAGACCGTAGTTCTCGTTGTAGCCGCTTCCGCCCACGGGAGCGTTCAGGATCTCGTCCAGACCGAAAACGATTTCGGCACCTGCCGCCTTCAGAATTCTCTTGGTACGGGCTCTGGTGTGAATGTCACAGCAGAGGACATTCTTGGTATAGTTTAGGATCGCCTTGGGATTGTTGGCAAATACGATCTCGCAGTCAGCGCCACAGCCGCGGACGAGCTGTTCGTAGTATTCTACGTAGTCTACCCCTGTGAAGGTATGTTTTTCATAGCCAAACAGCTCACGGTATTTTGTCAGATCGAGAACGTCGGAATAGGGGTTTACACCTTTTTCATCCAGCGCGTCGATGCTGACCAGATGGTTTCCTACCTCATCGGAGGGATAGGAGAGCATCAGAACGACCTTCTTTACGCCCTTGGCGATACCGCGCAGACAAATGGCGAAACGGTTACGGCTGAGAATGGGGAAGATGACGCCCACGGTTTCGCCGCCGAATTTTGCCTTCACATCGGCTGCGATGTCGTCTACGGTGGCGTAGTTGCCCTGCGCTCTGGCGACGATGGCTTCGGTCATGGCAACGATATCACGGTCGTGGAACGCAAAGCCTGCATCCTTGGATGCCTCAAGAACAGACTCGGTGACGATATCTACGATATTGTCTCCGCTTCTGATAATGGGAGCTCTGACTCCACGGGATATGGTTCCGATCATACGACTCATAATAAAAATCTCCTTTAAAACGGTGGATTGTCACACGGATTTTATCGATTAAAAAATTTTTTTGACCATACGACGTTATATTATACCACAACCACACGCGTTTTTCAATATTTTTTACAATTTTTTTCAAAAAAATTATGACAATTCCATATTGCCTCCTGTAGACAAACGAATCCAATCAACCCTCATTTTAGCGTACCCTGTTCTTTGCTTTTATAGCAACTTAAAGCAATTCCCGAACGATTTCCTCGCGGGACTTGGGGGAGAGGTAGGCGGGCGGTACGTCAAATACCGTCTTACAGCCGCTCATGCCCTCACGGTGCATCCGATGGGCGGCACGGGCGAAGGCGACGATCACCGAGGCGGTGAACTCGGGGTTGGAATCCAGCTTCAGACTGTATTCCATCACGTGGTTGTGCTCCAGATCCTTTCCCGTTTTCCCCGTGCGGATCACAAATCCGCCGTGGGGGATTCCGCTGTGATTCCGCTTCAATTCCTCCGCGGAAATGAAGTGTACGGTCGTGTCGTAGTCCGCGAAATAGTTGGGCATTTCCTTGATTTCCTTTTCAATTCTTGCGAGATCCGCGCTCTCTGCCGCTACCACAAAGCACTCGCGGGTGTGCTTCTGACGGGTGGTGAGCGCAGGACAAGAGCCGCTTCTCACCGCATCCAGCGCGGCATCGACGGGAATGGTGTACTGCTTGGCGTCAAGCACGCCCTCAATGCGGCGAATGGCATCGGAGTGTCCTTGACTGACCCCCTTGCCCCAGAAGGTGTAGTCCTTTCCGTCGGGGAGGATCGCTCCCGCGTAAAGCCGATTCAGGGAAAACATACCGGGGTCCCATCCAACCGAGATCATGGCGACCTTGCCTCCCGCCTTGGCGGCGGCATCCACGTTTGCGAAGTGCTCGGGAATCCGCGCGTGGGTGTCAAAGCTGTCTACCACGCAAAAATTCTTGGCGAGAGCGGGGGTCTGCTCGGGCAGATCGGTGGCGCTTCCTCCGCAGAGGATCATGACGTCGATTTGATCCTTGTACTGCTCGACCTCCTTTACGTGACAGACCGCGGCATCTGCCGTTCCGATGGTCAGCGTGGAGGGGTCCCGTCGGGTAAAGACTGCCGCAAGGGTCATGTCGGGGTTCTGTCGGATGGCGTTTTCAATGCCTCGACCCAGATTACCGTAGCCGTATATACCAATTCGAATACTCATAAGTGTTACCTTCTTTCCTGGGCTTCTGAAATACGAGAGTAATTATATCACAAAAAAAATCCGATTGCAAGAGCTTCCAAAAAGAAAATTCTTGTCAAAAATCAATAAAAAAGCCTTCCCCGCTGAGGAAGGCTCATGGAATCGGAGAATGTTAATTCATGGTTCCCGCCTCGCGGGTGAACATGGCGTTTACACGGGCGGCAAGCAGGGGATATTGCTTGAGCTCGGGATCCTCTGCCACCAGAGCTTTGGCTTCCGCGAAAGCCGCCCTAAAAAGTCCCGTATCCTCGCAAAGCTCCGCCAGACGGAACTTGATGCCGCCGCTCTGGCGAATGGACGTGTCTCCGTTGGTTCGGAGAAAATCACCCGGTCCACGCATCTCCAGATCCTTCTCGGCGATGGAATATCCGTCGTAGCAGGTTTTCATGACGTTCAAACGGTTGCGGGCGTTGCTCGCTCCCTCCGCGGCGGCAGAGACCAGTACGCAATAGGATTTTCTGTTGCCGCGACCCACTCGTCCGCGGAGCTGGTGCAGCTGGGAGAGACCGAACCGATCGGCGTTCTCCACGATCATCAGACAGGCGTTGGGAACGTTCACCCCCACCTCGATGACCGTGGTGGAAACCAAGACCTCAATCTGTCCCGCCGCAAAGTTCCGCATGATCTCGTCCTTTTCCTTGCTTTTCATTTTTCCGTGGAGAAAGGCGACGGAAAGGGCGGGGAAGCGTTCGGTCAGCTCCCGTGCGTAGCCAACCGCCGATTTCAGCGGCGCTTGCTTCCGAAGCACGCCCTCCTCCCCGATCTCTCCCAAGGAAAGATCGGCTTGCTCCTCCTCCGATTCCTCTACGGCGGGGCAAACGATATAGACCTGACCGCCCTCGGCAACCTGCTTTCGGATAAACTCATCCAGCCGCCGACGGTAGCTTTCGTCCACCACAAAGGTGTCTACCCGCTGTCTGCCCGGAGGCATTTCGTCGATCGTGGAAATATCCAAGTCCCCGTACAGCGCAAGTGCCAAGGAACGGGGGATCGGCGTGGCGCTCATGACCAGCAGGTGGGAAAATTGATTTTTTTCGGAGAGGATCGCCCTTTGATTCACCCCGAAGCGATGCTGCTCGTCGGTCACCACCAAGCCCGAGGCGGCGAAGGAGACTCCCTCGCTCAGAAGGGCTTGCGTACCGACCACCACCGAAACGCGCTTGTCGGGATCCTCCGCCGCAAGTCCCGCTCGGATCCGTTTTTTCTCTGCCGCGGCGGTGGCTCCCACCAAAAGCTCGCAGGAGATTCCCATCGGCTCAAACAAGCTTCGAAGCTCCCCGTAGTGCTGACGGGCAAGGATCTCGGTGGGTGCCATGAGCGCCGCCTGTCTGCCGCTCTGCACGGCAATCAGCATGGCGGCGGCGGCGCAGACCGTTTTTCCGCAGCCTACGTCTCCTACCACCAATCGGCTCATGGCGGTGTCCTTTGCCATATCCCGCCGAATCTCGTCGATCACTCGTCTCTGTGCCCCCGTCAGTGTATAGGAAAGCTGATCCTCCAGCGGGGAAACGTCGCCGACGGGACAGGGAACCGCCGCCGTCCGAGCGTTCTGAGCGCTGGCGGCGGAAAGTCCCAAGGCGAAGGTGAAAAACTCCTCAAAAATCAGCCGTTTTTTTGCCGCGGCAAGTGCCTCGAAGCTGTCGGGAGCGTGGATGTTGCGAAGGGCAAAGGCTTGTAAGCAAAGCCCGTATTTCCGTCGGATCGTATCGGGCAGAGGATCCTCTCCCTCTCCCTTGCTGTTGGCGATGACCAGTGCCGCCCGCATATCCTTGGCGATCTGCTTTTGACTCAGGCCCTCGGTCAGCGGATAGACCGAAACCAGAGAGGGAAGCGTTCCGTCCTCCCGCCACGGCTCGTAAGCGGGAGCGGTCATGGCGTAACGGTTTCCCTTTTTCTCCACCCGTCCGTAAAATCGGAAGGAGGTACCGGGGGTAAATACGGCTCTTAAATAGTCCTGATTGAAAAAGGTGATCTCGCAGATCCCGCTGTCGTCGCAGGCGCGGAATTTCAGCATGGACATCCGTCCGCGGATTCTCGCGCTTTTCGGTTCGGTGGCAACTGTTAGGATCAGCGCGCTTTTTCCGTCTCCCTCACACTCGGAGAGCAGACGGACAGAGCCTCTGTCCTCGTATCCTCTCGGATAGTGGCAGAGTAGATCCTCCACGGTATAGACGCCCAGTCTGGCGTAAGCGGCGGCACGTGCCGATCCCACTCCGTAGAGCCGCCGAATATCGGTGTACATTCCGTCACCTCCCAAAACAAGAATTTGAATGCATATTCTTATTATACAACTTTTCGGGAGAGGCTGTCAAGGTCAACGGAAAAAATGGGTGAAAATCGAAAAGGAAAGAGAAAGAAATGAAAAAATTTACCGTCATTTCACAAAAATATTGTCACGGAAACCAATTTTGATATTGACAATATTGAAAAAACAGAGTATAATAAAATGGAATTACAAATACGGAGGTTTACTCATGAAGAAATTTTTGGCAATTTTACTTGCCGTAGTGTTGTTGCTTTGCGTAACCGCTTGCGGAAAGAAAGAAGCTACGAACAATACCAATGACGAAACGGAAGGACCTGCCGAGGGCGAAAGGTTGGAGTACAAGGAGTTTTTGTATTCGGTAAACGAGGATGGTGACTACGAGATCGTGGGTTATACCTACGGCGGACCGGAGCTTCGCACCGTAGAGATCCCCGCTGAGATCGAAGGCAGACCTGTAACGGGAATCGGCTTTGAGGCATTCAAGGCTTGCATGACCATTCAGACCATGGTGCTTCCCGCATCGATTACCTATATCGATAGCTACGCTTTTTATTCCTGTGACGCGTTGACCGCAATTACGTTGCCCGATTCCGTTACCTCCATTGGACAGGGCGCGTTTCGGGAATGTGATAATCTGACCACCGTAACGTTCTCCGCTAAGCTGAAAGAGATTAAGGATTTTGCTTTCCTAGATTGTCAGAAGCTGACGGGAGTAGCGCTTCCCGAGGGTCTGCTGACCATCGGACAGGGTGCGTTCCGTAACTGCAACGCATTGACTGAAATCACCGTTCCCACCACCGTGACCGCTTTGGGTTCGGGAGCGTTCTGTGACTGTGACGCGTTGGAAAAGGTGACGGTGATGGGTGACGTCAGCCAGATCGGTAAGGTCGTATTTGACAATGCCGATGAAGATCTGACGGTGACCGTAAAGGAAAATTCCGCTTTCGCGAAATATGCGAAGGAGAACGGATATACCATCGCGCAGCCCGCAACGCCTGTCGCTTGATGAGTGATTTTTAATATCATGAAAAGGGGCTGTCTCAAATGCTCTTGAATTCGCGTTTGAGACAACCCCTTTGTTTTTATCTGTTATTTCTTATTCATCCAGTGCTTCGAAACGCTCACGGGCGCGGAACAAGAGAGACACGCACCAAATTCCCGCCAACGCTACGACGGTATAAACGATACGACTGCCCAGCGCCGCCTGACCGCCAAACAGCCACGCTACGATATCAAACCGAAAAAGTCCGATGCTTCCCCAGTTTAGCGCGCCGATGATGGCAACGATCAGGGCAATTCTGTCCATTATCATTGTCAGATCCTCCTTTGATACGGTTTTGCCGCTCGTTTTTATTTTGTTTCACTTCCCTCAATTTATAAGCGGGAAATATCGGCATTGCCCGTCATTTTTTCACTCGTTCACAGATTCTGACAAAACCCTTATCACACAAAAAATCAAGCCTTCGACGATGATTTTTCCTGCTCTTCACAAAGAATTCATATTCCAGTCCCAAAATTCACACAAGTTTTTGGAAAAATATAATTTATGTTAACAAAAAAATGATATGATATATTGTGATACAAATTTGATTCATTGCATATATAAAGGAGAGAACCATGCTCGAACTGAAAAACATTGTAAAAACCTACCTCTCCGGCGACAATGAGGTCAAGGCGCTGGGAGGCGTCAGTCTGCAATTTCGCAAAAACGAATTCGTCTCGATTTTGGGTGCGTCGGGCTGCGGAAAGACTACGATGCTCAACATCATCGGCGGACTGGATCGCTACACCAGCGGAGACCTGATTATCAACGGAATCTCGACTAAGCAGTATAAAGACAGTGACTGGGATACCTACCGCAATCACTCCATCGGCTTCGTCTTTCAGAGCTACAATCTGATTCCCCACCAGACCGTGCTTTCCAATGTGGAGCTGGCGTTGACCCTTTCGGGTGTCTCCAAGACGGAGCGCCGCGCCCGTGCCATCGAAGCCCTGAACAAGGTGGGACTTAGCGATCAGCTGCACAAGCGTCCCAATCAGATGTCGGGCGGACAGATGCAACGCGTTGCTATTGCCCGCGCTTTGGTAAACAACCCCGATATTCTGCTTGCCGACGAGCCCACGGGCGCGCTGGACACCCAGACCAGCGTACAGATCATGGAGCTTCTGAAGGAAGTAGCCAAGGACAAGCTGGTTATTATGGTTACCCATAACCCCGAGCTTGCCGAGGAATACTCCACCCGTATCGTCCGTCTGCAGGACGGTGAGGTCATCGACGACACTAATCCGATCACGGAAAAGGAATATGAAGCGCTTGCCGAAGCGGATCGACAGCTGCTGATCCAAAAAGCCAAGGACAAAAAAGCGAAAAAGAAAGCCGACAAAAAAACCTCTATGTCCTTTGGCACGGCAATTTCCCTGTCCTTCAAGAACCTGCTGACCAAGAAGGGAAGAACCGTTCTCACCTCCTTCGCGGGAAGCATCGGTATCATCGGCATCGCGCTGATCCTTTCGCTTTCCAACGGAATTCAGCTCTTTATCGATCAAGTACAGGAGGACACACTCTCCACCTATCCCTTGACCATTCAAAAGGAAACCCAAGATATGTCCGCTATGATGGCTGCCATGATGGAAACCTCGGGAGAAGAGGAAGAGATCGATCCCAACAAAATTTACGTTGACGATTCGATGGATAAAATGGTATCTGCCATGACCTCCAGCGTTTCCAACAACATCGAGGCATTCAAAAAATATATTGATACCCATCCCGATATCGATCAATACGTCAGCGATATCCAGTACACATACGAGCTCAATCTTCAGGTATACAACACCGCCACGAAAGACAAGGACGGAAACGCTGTGCCCACCAAGCTCGGACTCGCGAACCTCCTTTCCAATATGGGAGAGCTTTCGGGCATGAGCTCGCTGGTGGAATCCTCGGGTATGACGGGCATGGACGTCATGTCCGAAATGATCGACAACCAAGAGCTTCTCGATCAACAGTATGAGTTGGCGGCAGGCACGTGGCCTGTCGAGGAAACGGACGTTGTTCTTGTTATCGGAAAGAACAATCAGATCAGCAAGCTGACGCTCTATATGCTCGGGATATTCGACCAGAGCGATCTGGATGAAGTCATGGCGGAGATTCTTTCCCCTGAGGGCTACACCCCCGATGAAAAGATTCCTCCTTTTGACATGGAAGACTTCATCGGAATGAACTTTTATATGCTGACCAAGTCGGACTTCTACGAGAAATCGGGCAAAACCTGTCCTACCAATCCCGACATTGCCCTTTGGCAAGAGGTGGAGCTGAATTCGGATGCGGAGCTCAAGCAATTCATTGAAGAAAAAGGGCAAAAGCTTACTATTTCCGGAATCATCCGTCCCCGTCCCGACGTTGCCGCGACCTCCATATCCGGCGCCATCGGCTATACCAAGGCACTCACCGATCTGGTACTGGAAAAGAATGCCCAAAGTGAGATTCTCAATCAGCAAAAAGCCCATCCCGATATCAACATTACCACGGGACTTCCTCATGAGCTGGAGGACAAGAAATACACAACCGAGAATGTTCACGAGCTTTTTGAAGTCTTTGATGCCAACACCATGAGCAAGATCTCTTCTATGATGGGCGGCATGCTCCAAGAGGACTTCGCCACGGCAAGCACCGTGTCCGACGATCCTACGAAAATGAGTCCCAAGCTGGAGAAGTTTGTTACCTATTCCACGCTGTTAAATCAAGAGGATAAGATCACGCTGGCACTGGCAATGTTCGACAAGGTAGACCCCGCGGTGGCGCCGATGCTATTCGCTTCCTTGAACGCGAACAGCGTCTTCAACATTGATTCCAGAGAGGATCTGGCATATTGTCTGCCCAGCATCGTGCAGGATCAGACACAGTACGGTACACTGGTAGCCATGCTTGCGAATTTCTGTCAGGCAGACATGACTCCCTTCTACACGATGATGGAGACCATGCTCGGAACCATCTCTCTGTCCAAGGAATTCTGTGTCAGCTGGATCCGAGCGTTGGCAAGCCAAGAGGAAGCAAATCAGCATGCTTCGGAGATCAACATGACCACCGATGACATCATTGCGGTGCTTACCATGATGGCGCCCGAACCCGACGCGACGCTGGAATCCACCCTCAAAAAGCTTGGCGATGCCGAAAAGGCTTCCCCCGCCTCCATTAATTTCTACGCAAAGGATTTTGACGCCAAGGAAAAGATCGAAGGCTTCATTTCTGCCTATAACGAGGGGGTTGAGGAAAAGGATAAAATCGAGTATACGGATTTGGTCGGCATCATGATGTCCTCCGTATCCATTATCATCGACGTCATTTCCTACGTTTTGATCGCGTTCGTATCCATTTCTCTGGTGGTTTCCTCCATCATGATCGGAATTATCACCAACATCTCTGTTTTGGAGAGAACCAAGGAGATCGGTATTCTCCGCGCGATCGGAGCGTCCAAGAAGGACATTTCCCGTGTATTCAACGCCGAGACCTTCATCATTGGTCTTGCGGCGGGATTCATTGGAATCGCATTCACTCTCCTTCTTTGTCTTCCCGCCAACGCAATCATTCAGGCACTGACAGGATTCACTAACATCAAGGCGGTTCTGCCTATGGTCGGCGCGTTCTTGCTGATCCTCATCAGCATGGGACTCACGATGTTGGCAGGGTTGATTCCCTCCCGAAACGCCTCCAAAAAGGATCCCGTCGAGGCGCTTCGCACCGAATAACTCATCCCCTCAGGACAGTCGAAAACAAGGAAAGGAACGCTGCTGCCAAGGGCAGGCATACCGAAATACAACGAAAAAATGGGAAAATTCAAAAATAAATTATACCGTTTCATGTACGGAAGATACGGAACAGACACCCTCAATAAGGTGTATCTGGGCATTTACGTTGCCGTGGTTCTGATCTACTCGGTCGTCTCCCTATTTATTACCGACCCGAAGATCAGCGCCATTCTCACCGCATGCTATCTGTTGCTCACGCTTCTGCTGATCGTACTGATCTTTTTCCGTATGTTCTCTCGAAACGTCGCCAAGCGGCGCAGAGAAAACGAAACGTTCTGTGGCTTCTTCCGATTACTCCGCAACCGCTTCCGTGATCGAAAAACCCACGTCTATCGGAAATGCCCCAAGTGCCGCGCCGTTCTCCGCCTTCCCAAAGCAAAAGGCAAGCATACCGTGGTATGCCCCCGTTGCAAGGAACGCTTCCGTGTCAAAGGGTAAAAGGACGTGAGGACGCGTTAGGTGGCTGTCGCAAATGATTTTTCTCATTTGCGACAGCCACCTTTTCATTTCGAAGCAAGTGCGTTGAGTGATTGTGAATATCGGAAGTTGCTTTTTCCAAACGTGGCTACGATATGTTTGAAAATAACTGTTTCGAAAAATTTGGATTCGGAATCACAATGAAATTTTCTCTGTCTCGGTAAGGGATGTTACCCTCGATATCCCGTTTTATCGTTTTTGACTTTTCGGACGTGTGGGATCCGATAGAAATCATTTGCTTTTTTTCGAAAAGTATGATACAATAGATACAATAGAAATAGAAAAAAGGAACAACCGCGGAGGAACCGTTTTGACTATCGTACTGTTAGACACGGCAACACTGGGGGAGGATATCGATCTTTCCCCCGTTCAAGCCGTAGAAGGAATCGATCGCGTCATCGAATACAAGAATACCGCCCCCGATCAAGTGGCGGATCGGCTGAGGGAGGCGGACGCCGTTATGGTCAACAAGCTCAAGCTGGGGGCTCACAATCTGCCCCTTTGTCCGAAGCTGAAGCTGATTTGCGTCACCGCCACAGGGTATGACAATATTGACACGGACTACTGCCGCGCCCATGGGATCGCCCTTTACAACGTTCCCTCTTATTCCACCGACAGCGTGGCTCAACTGACCCTTGCCATGGCACTCTCGTTGGCTTGCCGACTGACCGAATATCGCGGATTTGTCCATTCGGGGGACTATTCCGCCTCGGGGATCGCCAACCGTCTGACCCCCGTCTACCACGAGCTGACCTCCATGGTCTGGGGCGTTGTGGGCGGCGGAGAAATTGGCTCCCGCGTGGCACAGCTGGCTTCTGCCATGGGGTGTCGGGTTTTGATGTGCCGCCGTAAGGCGGACGATCGCTACGAGCAAGCCGATCTTGATACCCTCTGCCGTGTATCCGATATCATTTCTCTGCACGTTCCCCTGAGTGAGGAAACGAGAGGACTGATCGGCGAGAAGCAAATTGCCTCCATGAAGCAGGGGGCGATCCTGATCAACGTGGCGCGGGGATCGGTGACAGACGAGGAGGCACTGACCCGCGCGGTGGAGAGCGGACGGCTGGGCGGTCTTGGCGTGGACGTATATTCCCGCGAGCCCTTCGGGGAGGATCATCCCTTTTGCCGACTGCTGGGACGGAGCAACGTTTGTCTGACCCCTCATATGGCGTGGGGATCTGCCGAGTCAAGAGCAAGATGTATTGAGACCGTCTGCGCCAACGTTGGCTCGTATTTGAGGGGGAACGCAATCAATCGAATCGTATAAAAAACAAGTTTGCCTTGACAAGCAAAAAAATGACTTATAATAAAATTAGAGATTTCACCAATGCCGGAGATGAATTCGACGGGCGGGGGAAGGGAAAATAAGCCATGGGAGTTATTACGATCAGCCGTGAATTCGGCAGTGGGGGCAGAGAGCTGGGCAGGCGTCTGGCTGACGAGCTTGGATACGCCTATTACGACAAGGAAATCGTATCCGCAATTGCTGAAAAGCATCAATTGAACGAGCAATCCGTTTCTTACGCCTTGGAGGGAGGAAGCTTTCGAAATTTTCCCGTTCATTTCGGCAGAACCTTTTCCTATTCTCCCACGCTGATGGCAACGGAATCCAAGCTGTTTACCGAGCAAAACAAGCTTCTCAAGGAAATTGCCGCCAAGGGAAACTGTGTCATTGTCGGGCGAGCCGCGGACGTGATTCTGCGTGATCACCGTCCCTTCAATCTGTTCGTGTACGCGGATATGCCCGCCAAGGTACGCCGCTGTCAGGAACGGGTGGGCGAGAACGAGCATCTGAGTGCCAAGGCGATAGAAAAGCAGATCCGCAAGATCGATGCGGATCGAAAAAAATATCACGGCATGATCTCGGACGTTGCCTGGGGCGACAAGCGGGGCTATCACCTTTGTGTTAACACCACTGACTGGGAGATCAAGGAAATAGCGCCCCTCATCGCAAGCTACATCCGTCAATGGATGGAGGATCCAAAGGAAGCACTTTCGGATTAAGGTGACGGCTTTTTGGCTTTTTATGACAAATTTCGAAAAGAAATTGACAATTTGACCCTGATGCGGTATAATAAACGCAAGAGAACCCACAAGGATACAGGAAGGAAACGGACAGAACATGAATTTTTTGGAAGAGAGAATTCTGAAGGACGGAATTGTGAAGGAGGGAAACGTACTGAAGGTGGACAGTTTTTTAAACCATCAGATGGACGTGGCTCTGCTGGATCAGATCGGAGCGGAGTTTTATCGCCGCTTTGAAGGGCACACTGTGACCAAAATTTTGACCATCGAGGCATCGGGCATTGCTATTGCCTGCGCCGCCGCCAACTATTTCAAGGTTCCCGTTCTGTTCGCGAAAAAGTCCAAGAGCGTGAATATTGAGGGGGATATGTACGTGGCAGAGGTGGAATCCTTTACCCATAAGTGCAAAAATCAGGTCATCGTTTCCAAAAAGTTTTTGGGACCCGAGGATCACGTGCTGATCATTGACGATTTTCTTGCCAACGGATGCGCCTTGCAGGGGTTGGTATCGATTGCCGAAATGGCGGGCGCCACGGTGTCTGGCATCGGAATCGCCATTGAGAAAGGCTTCCAGATTGGGGGACGGGTGATCCGCAATCTGGGTTATCGGCTGGAGTCCCTTGCCATCGTAGACGGCATGGACGCGAAAACGGGAAC